>NZ_SELU01000075.1:0-26050 GCF_006861605.1 Pseudanabaena sp. UWO310
AGTCTGTGGGGTATGATTTCTTTGTTGCTTCCATAAGGCTGTCTTTGTTTTTGTATATTGACAGACTATACCTTTGGGAGCTTTTTTTCACCTTTTTTTATTGCCAAAAACTTCTCAAACACGCTCTGATTAAGGTCAGGGAAAAACTACTTAGAGAGCCTTTGAATGAAGCAACGCTTGAACTATTTCATCTACTTTCTAGATCTGATTCTTCCAAATTGAAAATAATTAAGGCGATTTCTAAAGGAGCAGATGTAAATGCTTATGATGAGTCGGAACACACTGTACTTATGAGAGCATGTGAAAGGTTCTCTGATGAATCGATTATCAAGGTAATCCTTGATGGAGGTGCTGATCCAAACATAGGAAACCCAAGTCCTCTTGCATGTGCAATTGCAAGTCGACATTACAGTAGTGATGTTATAAATCTCCTTATTGATAAAGGAGCTAACGTAAATTATAAATTTGATAGTGGACTTACTCTTTTAATGGGTTCCTGTATCCGAAACAATAAAATTGGTCATGAACTATGTCTTATTTTACTTAAATCTGGTGCAGAGCATTCTGTTAAAGACAAGCTTGGAAGAACTGCACTGATATATGCTAGGGGTAACAAAAATACTGAAGCTGTTCGACTTCTACTAGAAGCAGGTGCTATCGAGTAGAGTGGTGATCGTTATCTTTAGGAATATTTTATGTATTCAAACGATCAACTATAATCTAAGACTGATGAGCATTCACTTCAAAAGAAAAGTGATTGGTATTTTTTAGATTTGGAAGGGTGCTACCTTTATCTGACACCTTCTCAAATTAGTGAAATCCTTACCTAGTAAAACTTTTGCCGAATCCATACAAAAATCACGCCGCTAATTCGCAAAAGCCAGAATCTTTACGCAGTAGCGTAGGGTATGTTCATGAAATGGAACGCACCAAATAAATTCACTTAAAATCTATCCTACTGTTTCAAAGTTCTCCATCTAAATATCCAAGTAATTTTCTTAAGAGGGTGTTTGAGAAGTTCGTTGGGGTCAAAAAGATCAAAAAAAGCTCCCAAAGGTATAGCCTGTCAATAGACCTGTTGGGAAACAAAAGCAATGATTAGAGGAGATTTTGCTCTTTCCATCTGTTTTGAAGAAGCGTCCAAATAGAAGTTCTATAAGCCAGCCTCATTCAACATAAGACGGTCATCAAAATCAGGTACACGATTGCGATAAACTGCCGTTACCGCGTTATAACGCTTGATACCTGCATGAGCATGTTCGCATTGGGTAATTTATGGTAATTTGTTTTCTTGGCATTCCCTAAATCCCACATTTGTAAACCCTAAACTCAAAAACATGAAGTTTAAGCCTGCTATCAAACACTCTGTCATCTTAGCTACATGCATACTCAGCCTAGCTTCTTTATTTACTCCAGTAGCTAATGCTGCCCAACCCTCTACAGACCCCAAAAAACCGACTTTGTTAACTAGCGGTGAGTATTCTGGTTCTCTAGTATCTTCCAAAACACCAACAAAGTACTATCTCACTTTCTTAGCAGGGCCCGGTAAGATCACAATTGATACCACCATTTCTCCTAAAGATAATAAGGGGGCAGTATTTTCTTGGGTTTTATCTAAACCCTCTCAAATTGAACAATCATATTGTTCTGATTCCCTTTACTTCGCAACTCAACACACTTCAAACTGCTCTTTTGGTACTGATAAACAACAGTCATTTGTTCTCACGGTTTCTGCTTATGCTAATGCTGAGCCTGTGCAAATAAACTATAAACTAAAAATTTCAGGAGACTGGAAGCCCCTAAACCAAGGCTTTGTTCCCATCATTCCCATCAAGGTTATCAAGGTTATCCCCCTACTACCACAATAAGCCCACCTAAAAATTGTCAGAAGTACCTCCAGTTTAAATCTTGTTAATCTCCTATTCATCAATAGGATGCAAGTGCTGAAAATAGGCTTTTACCTTGCAATGTTCACCAATATGAGACTACGTGCTGCCGTCAGTTATAGCTACAGTCACTTGAATGAAGACAAATCAAACCCCAAGAATTGAGTGGCGGCGCGAAGCGCCGCCACTCAATTCTTGGGGTTTATGTCCTAATACACTTG
The DNA here is from genome assembly GCF_006861605.1 of Pseudanabaena sp. UWO310. Classification (NCBI taxonomy): domain Bacteria; kingdom Bacillati; phylum Cyanobacteriota; class Cyanophyceae; order Pseudanabaenales; family Pseudanabaenaceae; genus Pseudanabaena; species Pseudanabaena sp. UWO310. Next base: position 2,108 of record NZ_SELU01000075.1, read on the forward strand.
GCGACAGCTATATGTGCCCTATATAGCTCGCACACTCAAACGCATAGGTTAACAAAAATAAAGCTTAATAACTTTGGGATAAAATGGAGAAAATCATGTATATCTCAGTAGATATCAAAACCTATGCCACGTTATACAGGCATTTCTAGCGAAGCCTTTCGACATCCCCTCGATCGCCAAGCCGAACAAGCCCTCCGCAGCGTCCCCGGATTTGACCTCGTGGCAGGGAAATTTGTCGAGTTTATGTACGAGCGTCCGCAGACGATTTACCACATTGGCAATAGCATTCAAGTAAATCACCGACAATACGCGACAATTCATCGGATCTTTAGAGAATGCGTTGCTGACCTTGATGTTCAGCCCGAACCCACTCTATTCGTCTCCCAAAATCCCGTAGCCAATAGCTACGCTCTCGGCAAAGATCACCCCTATATAGTGATTAACTCAGGACTGTTAGACCTTCTTACCGAAGAGGAAATTCGGGCGGTGCTTGCCCATGAGCTTGGACATATCAAATGCGGTCACACAACCCTGATCCAGATGGCAATGTGGGTGATGAGCATTGTCTCAACCATTAGTGAAATGACCTTTGGCTTGGGTGGTATCGTCAGTAGTGGCTTAATTTATGCTTTCTTTGAATGGCGACGCAAGGCGGAATTATCGAGCGATCGCGCCGCCCTATTAGTCACCAACGAACTAGATACCGTCCTCTCCACGATGATGAAGTTATCGGGAGGAAGTTCCGCCTTTGCCCATGAATTAAGCTTGCCCGAATTTATTCGGCAATCGGAAGCCTATCAAGAACTTGATAAGGATAATCTCAATCAAATTTATAAATTCATGCTCTACAACGGTTTCGGGGCTGGTTCCATGCTCAGCCATCCTTTTCCCGTAGAGCGCGTTCATTATATTCGCGAATGGGCTGAGTCGGAAGATTATCGCAATATCAAGTCTGGCAATTACAAGCGAGGCGATACGACTGGAGCCGTTGATGTTTCTCAATCTCCAAAGAAAGAGAACAAGTCTGAAAGTGAAGCAGAACGCTTGAAACGCCAAATTGACGAACTGCAAGACGAAATTAACCGTCTTAAGCGTCAATAATGCCACTCCCTTGCTTAAGAAGTAATACCAAGTTAAGAAATGGCTACGCCATTTCTTAACTTGGTATTAAGTAGCTAGGCATAAGTAAACTTAAAACCGAGAAGAGCAGACCGCCCGCTGCGCGGGCGGTCTGCTCTCTGGTTTTGTTTTTTTCACTTGAAACCCCAAGAATTGACTGGCGGCGCGAAGCGCCGCCAGTCAATTCTTGGGGTTTATGTCTTGGTACATTTGGCGATCGCTATAATTATGCCTAGCTACTTATACCAATTCCCCAAAGTGTGGCTACACTTTGGGGAATTGAAAAACAAACCCAGTAAGGGTTTTAAAATCACAAAATGGCGTAGCCATTTTGTGATTTGGTATTACTAGGTTTAGTTTTTAATTCACGAAAGTGTGACTACACTTTCGTGAATTGGTATAAAAGCATTATGCTCAATAATTTTAATTTTTAACTATGCTGAATTAGTTATTAAATTTGATTGGATTTATATAAATCTAAAAAACAGATCCAACTCTATAGCAATAAGTACCTCAGGCTAAGTGCTTGTGCAAAATAAATTACCAAAACCCATAAAGTTGTGCCCCTACGGAGCGCAACTTTATGGGTTTTGGTTTGTAATTAATTATGCCTAGCTACTTATGTAATAATTAAATATTGGGAGGGTAATTTACGCATTGAAAGTTATGATTTTTTACTAAAATTGGTTAATCGGCAACAAATGGAAGGGATTTTTTTATAATTTTATAAAATCTAAAAATCCTTAATCTCTTACTGCTAAAAGCTCTTGCGGAAAATAATATTTTTGCCAATTCAAGGATGAAATACAACGGTATCTAGTCCTTGTTAGAAAGTAAATAGCTTGCCCTAAGTCTTCTTGAAATTAGCACAGAGCATATACTGTGATAAAATTTGACCACCTCTACAATTTATTTTTTAAATTCAAAGAATCTTATTTATATCTTGTTTATATTTTTTGGCGACTCCTAAAAATAAAATAAAATATTTTTATTGGAACCCTGTCATTTAGCACTGTTATCTATTTTTATTCCGATCGAAGTACGTAGTTTTTATATAGTCTTTTTAGAAAGTATTTCAAGTAACCTCTCATGATTTGGGTAATTATCAATTTTTATTCCTAAAAAATTGCCTCGCAAATATGCCCAATATACGCAATCCATTTATTACTGGACGATCAACTTTTTCTTGAATTCCACAATCCTTAGAAACAACTAAAATTATGACTACCGAACCCGACGATTCTAAAGGACTGATTATGATTGTGGATGATATTCCTGCTAATTTGGAAGTTCTTTCGGAAACTCTTAGTACGGTGGGGTATGACGTAGCGATCGCTACTAGTGGCGATCGCGCCCTCAAACAGATTGGGCGGCAATTTGGAAGGTTAGTACCTGAATTGATCTTGCTAGATATTAGAATGCCTGACATGAACGGCTTTGAAGTTTGCGAGCATCTCAAAAGCAATCCGTTAACCCAAGATATCCCCGTCATATTTATGACGGCTTTAAATGATATCGATAGCAAAATCAAAAGTTTCGCGCTGGGGGGCGTGGACTATATTACCAAACCATTTCAATACCAAGAAGTTATTGCTAGAATTAAAACCCATTTACAGTTAAGAAGATTAACTCAAGATCTCGAGCAGGAGGTCAACCGTCAAGTTATTTCCTTGCAAAAGGCAAAGCTAGCCGCCGAAGAAGCCAACCTTGCCAAGAGTCAATTTTTAGCCAATATCAGCCACGAACTCCGCACTCCCCTCAATGCCATTTTAGGTATTACTGAAGGACTTCAGGATGAGGTGTTTGGCAGCATTAATCCAAAACAGAATAGTGTTTTACAGACTATCGAACAAAGCGGTACGCATTTGCTCTCCCTCATCAACGATATTCTCGATGTGGCGAAAATCGAATCGGGACAGCTAGAGCTAAACTGCATAGCCGTTGGTATAGAACCAATTTGCACAGCTAGTCTGGAATTTATCAGACCCCAAGCTGTCAAAAAATCGATCTACCTTCGCAGTTATCTTCCTCCAAATCTGCCCCATCTCTGGATAGATGAGTTGCGTATTCGTCAAGTTTTAATCAATTTGCTAACTAATGCAGTCAAATTTACCCCCAATGGCGGACAGGTCATGCTTGAAGTAAGCACTGTCAAAAAAGATGTTTCCGAAACGGCGATCGCCAAAGAATTTCTTCGCATTTCTGTAAAAGACACGGGCATTGGTATTGCTCCTGAAAATATATCGAAATTATTTAAACCCTTCATCCAGATTGATAGCGCTCTTAATCGTAACTATGAGGGCACAGGATTAGGATTGTCTCTGGTAAAACGAATAGTTGATCTTCATGGCGGGAATGTAGATCTGACGAGTGAGTTAGGTGTTGGCAGTTGCTTCACGGTTGAGATTCCCTGTGTAGTTTCGGCAAGTGCCTCTAAATTAGCCAATAAAGTCGGAGCTAGTTCCGAGTCTACTCTCACCCTAGACTCCGAGAAAAAATCATCAAAGGAATTTTCCTCGCCGCTCATCCTGTTAGCTGAGGATAATGAAACCAATATCATTACCATTTCTAGCTACCTAGAAGCGATTGGTTACCGTTTACTATTTGCGAATAATGGCAAAGAAGCGATCGCCTTTGCCCAAAAGCACCATCCCGATCTGATTTTGATGGATATCCAAATGCCTGAAATGGATGGGCTAGAAGCCATCAGACAGATTCGTCTTGATCCTGAATTGATTAATATACCAATTATTGCTTTAACAGCTTTAGCAATGGCGGACGATCGCCAAAGATGCTTGATTGCAGGGGCAAATCATTATCTATCAAAACCCGTAAAACTTAAGGTCTTATCCCAGACCATCAAAGACCTATTGAAATAGCGCAGAAATAACTTAGAAAGCGCTGACTCTCACCCATTGTTGGCTCATGGTTTGCTCATAGAGAGTTTCTAGGCGATCGATATTTTTTACTAAGGTATAACGATCTAAGACTCTTTGTCTTGCCTTAATACCAATAATTTTCGCCATTTCAGGATGATCGACAAATAGTGGTAAAAGCGTACAAAGTTGCGAGGTCACTCGATGGGAGTCAAGCACGATTCCTGCCCCATTTTCGATTACTTCGCCATCAGCGCCCACATCCGTAGCAATACATGCCACACCACAGGACATCGCCTCCAGCAATGATAATGACAGCCCCTCAACTAGGGATGGCAAGATAAACACATCTGTTCCGCGCAAAATTTCGATACGTCTCTGCTCATCCGCAATATATCCCATCCAAATAATGCTCGGATCATTACCATAAAAGGTCTTTAAACCCGCCAGCAAAGGACCCGTACCCACGATCGCTAACTTACAACCTTCGGGCAATCGACATTTACGCCATGCTTTGAGCAAAGCTTCGACATTTTTCTCAGCAGCTAAACGTCCCTGATAGAGAAATAGGACTTCGGCGTTAAGCTCATTCTTAATATTTGAAGCTCCTGGAGAATAGCGATCGCTATCTACCCCATTGGGAATAACTGCAATTCTAGTATTGGGAACACCAAGTTTATTAAGAAGCTCTTTTTGAATATTAGAAAAAATAATAACTTGGTTGTAATCAGCTAGGGATGGGGCATAAATTTGGTAGGTGAGCTGCTGTGTACTTGAGGCAAGGTTGCGCCGCTTGAGATCGAAGGGTTGGTGAAAGGTGGCGACGAGGGGTAGATCCAGTTCGGCACAAATTTCGGGTAGACGAAAATCAAGCGGAGAAATGGCAAGAGAAGCGTGAATGAGATCGGGCTTTAGCGATCGCAAGGAATCGACGAGGATTTTATTAGCTCTTAAGGATGGAACCGTATAAATAGTGGATTTATAAAGAAAAGGTAAGGTGACATCCTGCGTTTCTGGAGTATGTTCTTCTGGCTCTTCATTGTCTGCGTCATTCTCAGGAGCAAAATGCATAAAGCTGACTCGATGTCCGCGATCGAGTAATGCATTGGTAATTTCGCGACTATAGGTCACGTTGCCACAAGCAGGGGATTTTTTACCTAACCATGCAATATGCATGAGCTACACCACATTATTGTCAAAGGTATAATACCAAAACTAGCGGCGGCACAAATTATACAGTCGGTCTTTTCTGTTGGATCATTTATAGCTGTCGTCCAGTGTATTAGGACATAAACCCCAAGAATTGACTGGCGGCGCTTCGCGCCGCCAGTCAATTCTTGGGGTTTGATTTGTCCTCAGTCAAGTGACTGTAGCTATAAGTACCTCAGCATAATTAAAATCCCAAAACCTGCGGCGCACGCGCAGCGTGCGCCGCAGGTTTTAGGATTTCATATTTATAGCTGCCGCCAGTTTTGTTAGGGCAAAATCAAAACCCCAAAGAGAGTTGCCGCGCGGAGCGCGGCAACTCTCTTTGGGGTTTTATGTCCTGATAGGGTATAAAACCCTGATTGGTGGTGCGGAGCACCACCAATCAGGGTTAACTATTTTATGGGTCGCCCGGGATTTGAACCCGGAACAATTCGGTTAAAAGCCGAGTGCTCTACCATTGAGCTAGCGACCCTCGGAAATCAAGCTTATGAAAACTTATTTGTACTTTTGTGTTTTTTTAGTACATCTGTCGTTCACGCGCTTAGCTAGTCTAACATAGGTTTAGCAAATTACACCAGTCAAACTAAAAGGTCTTACCTCAGTAATTTTTATAATAATAGTCTTACCGATTAGTTCTGCTAATGATTGCCCCGTTGTGTTCTCTGTGAAGGCAATACGATTGGTACGAGTACGCCCCATAATCTGTAGGGGGTTCTTGTGGTTTGTGCCTTCGATCATGATTTCCTCAATGCGTCCTGCATAGCGCTGAGAGCGCTCGGCGGCATTTTGATTGACTACATGGTTCAACCGCTGTAAGCGATCGCTTTTGACGGTTTCACTTAATTGATCGTCCCACACAGCTGCAGGTGTCCCTGGACGAGGAGAATAGGCTGCCGTATTAACCAGATCAAAGCCAATGTCATTTACCAATTGCAACGTCCGCTCGAACTGCTCCTCGGTCTCCCCAGGAAAGGCAACGATCGCATCAGCAGTAATGGCGGCATCGGGCATAATTTCACGGATATCCTCAATGATGCGGCGATAGCGCTCGTGGGTATAGCCCCTAGCCATGGCTTTCAGGATATCGTTGTCACCAGACTGGAAAGGAATATGGAAATGTTCACAAATCTTGGGCAGTTCAGCACAGGCTTTAATCAGTCGAGAGCTAAAGTAGCGGGGATGGCTAGTGGCATATCTAATGCGATCGATGCCTTCAATGTCATGGACATAGTAGAGTAAATCGGTAAAAGTAATCTTGCCTCCCACACCCGCACCGATACCACCTGCGGGTAAGTCGCGCCCATAGGCATCGATATTTTGCCCCAGCAAAGTAATTTCTTTGTAGCCTTGGGCAGCCAGCTTTTCGATCTCTTGCCGAATTGATTCGGGTGTGCGCGACTGCTCTCGCCCGCGCACGGAGGGGACGATGCAATAAGTGCAGTTTTCGTTGCATCCATAGATAACATTTACCCAAGCCGCTACAGAGCTATTGCGGCGTGGAGTAGTAATATCTTCTTCGATATAAGCTTCTTCGGTAGCCGCAACTTGATTGCCATTAAAAACCTGTTCGAGCAAATGCCCAAGGCGGTTCACATGCTGAGGGCCCATAACTAGATCTAGTTCGGGAACTCTTCTTAATAAAGCTTCGCCTTCCTGCTGCGCGACACATCCAGCCACGACAAGGGTTAAGTTAGGATTATCGCGTTTGCGTTTAGCTTGTCTGCCCAAGTATGAGTAAACCTTTTGTTCGGCATTATCGCGAATGCTACAGGTGTTATACAAAATCAGATCAGCCTCTTCGCTTTCCTCCGTTGACTGATAGCCCATATCCTCTAAAACGCCTGCCATGCGCTCGGAATCGGCTTTGTTCATCTGACAGCCGAAAGTTACGATGTGATATTTCTGGGGATTCTGAACAGTCATGAACGTGTTTAACCAAGCCGAAAAGATTGCTGTCCTATTCTAATATCTTTCCGCTTGTTTGGGGAAAGATCGACCTATGTTGCTCGCGTTGCGGGCAACATAGGCTTTGATGTTTGGCTATTTAGCTTTTAATCCACACTGAGACCGAGCCACCAGTACAACGAAACTCGCCCCATCCCTCATCGTTTGTGCTGACGGGATCTTCAATATGCTCAGTGATATCGATATAGGTACTGTTAGGGTGTCCGATATTCATCCATTTACGACCTTCCTCACTATTACTCATGACTACCGCCATACCATCAGGATGTTCCTCGTCTCCCAATCTCGTCCAGCCAATTGTATTAGGATGATCGAAATAGTCAATTTGATCGCCATAGGCATAGGTTTGTCGAACCGACAGAAACTTATCCAGCAACCATTGATGACTCTCAATCCAGATTTCGTACTCATTCCCATCTTTGCCCCAGTCTTTATAATGGGCTCCATAATAGTCCGCGTAAAAGATACAGGGATATCCTTCACGACGTAGCAAGATCAGGGCATAGGCAAGAGGTTTGAACCAAGCCTCAACAATCGATTCTAGGGACTGTAAAGGCTGAGAATCATGGTTATCGACCAAGGTGACTGCAAGTGTGGGCTGCACCTGCACCAATGTATTATCAAAAATTGTACTGAGGTCGTAGTTCTCACCCGCTTGGCTGGCGAGATGGAAATTCAAATGCAAGGGTGCATCAAATAAATCGACTTTGCCTTCGGTAACGGCGATAAAGTTATTCAGAGCTTCAACTTCGTAAGACCAATATTCACCTACCGCATAGAGATCGCGTTTTGCATGGTGGCGCACATGTTCAAGCCATTCCTGAAAGAACCCTGCGGATACATGCTTGACAGCATCAAAACGGAATCCATCCACATTGGTCGTATCATAATTCCATTCTCCCCAATATTTAAGTTCTCCTTTTACTTCCGAGTTTTGCATGTCAAGATCGCAACCCATCAAGTAGTCGAAATTCCCTTTCTCTAGGTCTACATCGGTATCAAAAGACTTACCCTTGAGCAAGTAAATGGCATTCTCGCTCTCATTATAGACGTTGTAATCGATCGCATCAAAATGCCACCAGTGCCATTCCATTGTCGAATATTTACCTTTGCGTCCCTCAAAGGTGAAGTGAGTCCAAGCTTTGATCGTTTGATATTCTCCGATTGGTTGATTGCGATCCTCAGTATTGAGGGGTATTGCTTCCACCTCTTCGGCGCGATCGGCTCCGAGCTTATGGTTAAAGACCACATCAGCATAAATACTAATTCCCGCCTTTTGCGCTACTTGAATGGCGCGAACATATTCATCTTTAGTACCATACTTAGTTCTTACCGAACCCTTTTGATCGAATTCACCAAGATCGAACAGATCGTAAATGCCATAGCCCACATCCATCCCACCACCTGTTCCTTTATAGGCAGGGGGGAGCCAAAGAGAAGTAATCCCAATTTTGGCTAATTCCTCTGCCTTCTCGGCAACTTGATTCCACAAACTACCATCATCAGGCATATACCAGTGAAAGTACTGCATCATCACACCATTCCGATCAGACATGGTTTTATTCCTCTATAATAATGACTAATAATTAATAAGTAGCTAGGCATAAGTAAACTTAAAACCTAGAAGATCTTGCCGCTCGCTACGCAGGCGGTACGCTCTCTGGCTTTGGTTTTTAATTATGCCTAGCTACTTAAGTAGCTGGACATAATTAAGACCTAGAATCAGAACCTGTAACGCAAACTGCGCTTACGCTAAGGGTTTTGAGGTTTTATATTTAATTGCGCCTAGTTACTTAACGACTGAAATAGAATACTGAAATAGAATTTAGACATAGAAAAACTAAAATTAAAAACACGAATAGATTACGTGGTAAGAATTACGCGCTCTAGTTTCTGTTTTTAACTATGCCAAATTATTTACAGACAAAGCAATGCTTGCATAATCGCAAAACTAAGGAAGAAATTAATTCTTAAAAGTTGAGACAAAGGTAATCTACGAAACGATTCTAACCTATTCTTTCAGGTTTCAGCTTCATCCTATAGTTGTAAGGAATTCAGGATATCGATCCACCAAAAGACATATGACCAATTAATTATATCAGTATTATTGCGTTTTATGTAGTAATCCATCAAATCGCTCATTTCATTCAATAAATCAATCATTACTCGGTCACAGTAATTATTAGGCAAGACATCAATTACAAATAGGAATGAGGATATCAACTATGAGCTTACAAGAAAGAGCTAAGGCGACTGCTAAAAATATTGAAGGAAAGATTGAAGAAGTCGTAGGCGATATTACTGGTGATACCGCAAAACAAACCGAAGGCAAAGCGAAACAGGTTGAAGCCCATGTTCGCAATGCATCTGAAGATGTCAAAGACAAGGCTAAAGAAGTTGCTGAAGTTATCAAAGATAAGGCTCAACATGTGGCTGATGGTGTAAAAGATCAAGCTAACAAGGTTAAAGATAAAGCTGATTAATGTCAGTTATTCTGAGCAATATATCTTTAGTATGTTTAAAGTATGTTTAATATTTTTAGTTTTTTAAAGATTTTAAATTATTAGGAAATTAAGCATATCACTGAACTATATTGCTTGCATCAATTCACGAAAGTTTGAGAACATTTTTGCGAATTAAAAACCAAGGCTAGTAAGGTTTTCAAGTTAAGAAATGGCTATTCCATTTCTTAACTTGGTATTACGTCCTCCAAGGATTTCATTGATTTATCCTTATCTAAGGAGATTATTTTTAATTGTTTGTCAACCCATTAGGAATTAATTAGGAACTCACATGCTTTTACAAATTTGCCGATCGCTTCTAACTGTTGGTTTGCTTTCACTATTCTCCTTTGGCTTAGTATTTATGCTTCGCGTTGAGAATCTATATGCAGCAAATCCAGTAGAAATTATAGCGACTCAAGCAAGGTTCTATGCTCCTGCTACTTTGATTGCTACGGTAGAGAGAGTAAAAGCCGCGACCAAAGATATAGAAGGAAAAGTGCAAGAAGCGATCGGCAATGTCACGGGTGACACTAAAGATCAAGTTATGGGAAAGGCAAAACAAGCCGAAGCCGATGTTCGGAATGCAACCGAAGATCTCAAGGATAATCTCAAGGATAAATTGAAAATGCCCGAACGCATTAAAGCAAGTTCTAAAGATATAGAAGGAAAAGTACAAGAAGCGATCGGTAATGTGAAAGGCGATCCCCAAGATCGGCTTATTGGGAAAGCAAAGCAAGCGGAAGCAAAGACTCGCAATCTGCTGGAAGATGCCAAAGACAAAGTTAAAGGCTTGTTTGAATAGTTCGGCGAACTTAATGCAGAAAAGGAGGTAAATATATGAATTTCATTTGGTTTATTTTAATTGGTTTGGTTGCTGGTTGGCTGGCAGGACAGATGGTAAGAGGTGGAGGTTTTGGATTGCTTGGAGACATCATTGTTGGTGTGATTGGGGCATTACTTGGCGGATTTCTCTTCAGTACCTTTGGGGTAGCAACAGGTGGTGGATTACTTGGTAGTTTGATTGTTGCCACTATTGGTGCAGTTGTACTTCTCTTTGGATTGCGTCTCATTAGGTCAGCGTAGTAGATAGCTCATACCAGAGCTCAAAATGGCAACGCCATTTTGAGCTCTGAAAAACCCTATACCAATTCCCAAAATGGCGTAGCCATTTTGGGAATTGGTATTACTTAGCAAGTTTCCCGTCGAATCAAACAATATAAGGTCTATAGAAAATCATGGCTGACGAAATCGAGAAGGAAATTATTACTAAAAAGATTAGTTCTGATTCCAATATTCCTGCAAATGGATATAAAGTTTCAGAACAACGCACAACAAAAGTTGCCAATGATAATAGTTCTAATGTTGTATTTATCAGTGTTTTGCTATTCCTAGCAGTAGGAGCAGGGTTTATTGCCTATTTCGTCAATAATCGCCCAGCCCCAACGCCAGTTTTGATGCCGAGTGCCGTTGATACGGTAAGAGAGAATAAATCCACGGTAATCGAACGGAATAACACCACAATTAGAGAAGTACCTGCTACCGTTCAACCAACTCCCAAGGTTGAGATTACGGTCGCCCCTCAAGCTGTTCCTGTACCAGTGCCCACCGTGACTGCGACAGTGACGGCTCAACCCCAAGCCGTTACGCCTGCTGCCACTCCAAAACCCCAGACGGCATCGCCAACACCGACTTCAGGTTCAAATAATTAGTTTGGCGATCGCCATTTGGTGATTTGGTATTAATTAATAGCAAGTCCCTAATGGCGATCGCCATTTGGTGATTTTAAAACCCTTACTGGGTTTAGTTTTCAATCCCCAAAAGTGTAGCCACACTTTTGGGGATTGGTATAAGGTGAGTTCGGGATAGTTTGAAACGGGCTTTGAGAGAGATTTTGTCCTAACAAAACTGGCGACAGCTATATTTCTTATCTACCCCATAAGAACTCTAAATTGGTATCATTTTTCTTAAGTATGACAGGGGTTAAGTTCTGTAGAACGCAGTTGTAGTAAGGCTTTTAATTTTAAAAACAGCATTGTTTTTAGGGGGGGTATTTTGAATTGGTATAAATTCTTGATTAGGGAGGAGCGCTTGATAGCTATGATTAAAATAACGAAGTTTACTCATGACTGAGTAGTTATCTTAATAGTTTGGAGACAGCGATCGTGACTAAAACTAAGCCCCGCGATGTACAAGCAATATATATTGCCGCCGAAACTTTTGCCTTGCGATCGCGCAGTTGGAATCGCTTGCGTTTTGAAATTGAATATGCCCTCGAGAAAGGAACTACTGCAAATTCTTTTTTAATTCAAGGGGCTTTGTCAGCATTAATCGATCCCCCAGGTGGAACATTTACCGAGATTTATCTAAACGAGCTCCGCAAACGGATCAATATTCTCGATATCAGTTATGTGATCCTCGGACATGTCAACCAAAACCGCATCGAAACCCTCAAGGAATTACTGGAAATTAATAGCCGCATTACCTTTATTTGTACAAATGCGGGGGCGATCGCCCTACGGCAGAGTTTAGGAAGCGATCGCGAACTAAAAATCCAAGTTGTACGGGGTGAAGAAACCCTCGATCTTGGTAAGGATCATATTCTTAAATTTATTCCCACCTCCACACCGCGATATCCTGACGAACTCTGCACCTACGACTCCAAAACCAATATTTTGTATACCGACAAATTTTTTGGAGCGCATATTTGCGGGGATCAGGTATTTGACGAAGGGTGGAGTCAATTATTAGGCGATCGCCGTTATTACTTTGACAGCACGATGGCAAACCAAGTCCGTCAAGTGGAAGCGGCCCTTGATAAAATAAGCGATTTTCCTGCGGCTTTTTATGCCCCTGGACATGGACCAATGTTGCGCTATGGCTTGCACGAACTAGTCAATCTCTATCGCCAATGGTGCGAAAATCAAAAACAACAAAGCATCTCGGTCGCTTTACTATTTGCCTCCGCCTATGGCAATACCACCACGATCGCCAATGCCCTAGCGCGAGGCATTACTAAAGCAGGTGTGGCTGTCGAGTTGATCAATTGCGAAAACGCCGAACCAGAGGAAATTAAAAATGCGATCGAAAAATCATCGGGATTCCTGATCGGTTCGCCCACCTTAGCAGGGCATTTGCCCACGCAGGTACAAACGGCTCTAGGAATCGTCCTCTCTACTGCGACCAAAAGCTATCAGGCAGGTGTATTTGGCTCCTATGGCTGGAGTGGCGAAGCCGTGGATATTATCTCTGGCAAATTAAAAGATGCGGGTTATACGCTTGCCTTTGAGCCAATCAGAATTAAGTTCACACCGACCGAAGCAACTTTACAAATTTGCGAAGAGACAGGTACGGATTTTGCGCAAATGCTAAAAATTGCGAAAAAGGTGAGGACGACGCTCAATCCTGGCAGTACCGTCGAGCAAGCCGTGGGGCGGATTGTTGGTTCTCTCTGCGTTTTGACCGTGAAGCGTGGCGAAGTTTCCACCGCAATGCTCGCCTCATGGGTATCACAGGCAACTTTTAATCCTCCAGGATTAACGATCGCTGTTGCTAAGGATCGAGCGATCGAATCTTACCTATATGAAGGCGATCGCTTTGTCATCAATATCCTCGAACAGGGTAAACAACTCCGCAAACATTTCATGAAAAAATTTGCTCCTGGAGAAGATCGCTTTATCAATATCCAAGTCGAACCAACTGAAGGAGGACTGATTCTCAATGACGGATTGGCATTTTTAGAATGTCGAGTTTCCCAGCGCATGGAATGTGGAGATCACTGGATTGTTTATGCGATCGTTGAAAATGGCAAGCTATTGCAATCTAACGGGCTAACTGCCATTCATCACCGTAAAACTGCCAGTAATTACTAGCGCAAAGAGAGTTGTGGCGCAAAGCGCCACAACTCTCTTTGGGATCAATAGCAGTCGGCACTTGCGTTAAGTAGCTATAGCTAACAAACCCCAAGAATTGACTGGCGGCGCTTCGCGCCGCCAGTCAATTCTTGGGGTTTATGTCCTCTTGACTGCTTAAATAAAAATTGAATAAAAAAGCCCAGAGTTGTGAAAGTAATCACTAGCCGATCTTTGGTCGCTAATTATGTACTTTCAAAAGTCTGGACTTTTGTTTAGTTGTGAATCTGTTGAAATTTACTATCTTGAAACTATTAACTATAAAGATGAACTTTAAAGTTTGACTTCGATGTCAACACCTGCTGCTAGATCGAGCTTCATGAGTGCATCGATAGTTTTTGCCGAAGGCTGATAGATGTCAATGATTCGACTATGGGTACGTGTTTCAAAATGTTCGCGAGAATCTTTATCTACGTGGGGCGATCTTAGGACGCAGTAGATACGACGGCGGGTTGGTAGAGGAATAGGACCAACAGCCGCAGCGTTTGTACGATTAGCAGTTTCGACGATTTTTTCGCAAGAGGAATCTAGCAGGCGATGATCGAAAGCTTTGAGACGAATCCGAATCTTTTGTTGTTGAGGTGCCACAGTCTTAGGAATTTATTCGGGTAAAATTTTCAGCGTTTCTTATATTAGCACTCTAGGAGATTAAAATCAAACTAAATTTTTGTTTAGTCCAAAATTTAACTGGTAAATTGAGAAGGAAATCCCCATTAGCAGCTATTTTCAATCAAATATTTGCAAATATCGGGAAATACCTGATTTTACAGTAAGTTAAGTGGGCTTAATTAAATATAAAACCCTAAAGCCTGCGGTGCACGCTGCGCGTGCGCCGCAGGCTTTAGATCGGGATTTTAATTATGCTGAGGTACTTAGAGGCTATGGTGCATCGATAACAGGAGATCCTTTACTGTTACAATTAACTCAGAAATATATCTACATAACTCTTCTATTTAGAAATATGTCATTACTGCTTACATCTCCCTTTTTCGCGCCCATTGTCTATGCGACGATCGCAGGTGCATATTTACTGGTAATCCCCCTGTTAGTGCTCTTTTATTTCAAAGCACGTTGGTACAAAACAGGTTCTCTAGAAAGAGTATTTCTCTGCTTTTTAGCCTTTTTCTTCTTTCCTGGACTATTATTACTATCCCCATTCTTTAATTTTCGTCCTCAAGCAAGAGCCGTTTGAGATTAGGTCATAATCCTAAGGATAAAACCTTAAATATTTTATCTTTAAGGTTTTATCTTTAGGATAAATAGGTTCGTGATCGTCAGATTTTAGCCAATAGCGGGAGATATTTCTGCTGGAAGGAAGCCCTTAGAGATTAAAACTATGCGCCGTATTGATGCCATAGCAATTATGGTAGCTTTTTTTGGATTTGGTGGTTTCGCCTTTTGGATGTTTCGAGCCTATGGTTTCGATACAACCAATGCAGGGGTATGGAGCCAAGTGGTTTTAGTTG
Organism: Pseudanabaena sp. UWO310; assembly: GCF_006861605.1. Lineage (NCBI taxonomy): Bacteria > Bacillati > Cyanobacteriota > Cyanophyceae > Pseudanabaenales > Pseudanabaenaceae > Pseudanabaena > Pseudanabaena sp. UWO310. The sequence goes on from NZ_SELU01000075.1 coordinate 17,155, forward strand.
GTGTTTTAATAGCTTGGATTTCGACCTATGTATTTCGAGCCGTTACGCAAACTATGACCTATAACCAACAGCTTGATGATTACAAAAAAGCATTCTTGGCTAAGCGTTTAGAGGAAATGTCACCTGAGGAGCGGAATGTTTTACTTGCAGAAGTAGAAGCCGAGCATCAGTTAGTTCGACAAGTTCAACCAATCGATCAAAAAGCCGTCAAAGATGAATGAATCAGCGATCGCCTTACTACTCACTGTTTCATCCGAAACCTCTCACAAAGCGAATTAGTTCTTTTGGTTTCCCAAGAGATTTGGGAGAACGTTTTCAGATAGTCCAGAAGTGGCTGTATTTTGCCAGTGATGGGGAACCATCAAATTTAATTGCTGAAGCGCAATTTTTGCATGATATTTTTGTTGATATTTTAGGATATAAGTCTCCTTTTGAAACCAGTGGTGGTGCGTGGGAGCTAGAATTACACCCCAATCCTGCCCTTGGCTTTTTTACCGAAACCTCAGTCAATGTAATTGCCGAAGTTAGGGTTAATACGGCGGAAGAGGGAGCAATCGTTAAGCCCGAACCAGAGTATGAAACAACTGAGTGGCTGATTGTTTTAGATTATCGAGAAATTTGTCTTTACCACCGTGACGTATCGAGTTTGTTCTGTCAGCGATTTTCTTGGGAGTCTTTGGCGGATTTAGATCAGTTCAAGGCTTTTTATTTTTTGCTGTCGCGACGAACTTTACTCAGGGGAATTGCTAATAGTGAAGAACGATCGCGAACTACCCATTTACTAGAGGAGTCACACCAACTCGAATCGGAATTTCTCAAAAATTTTTACAGTCACTACTACAAAATTCGCAGTCAGCTAATTAAGGATTTCCGCTATCGTTTGCAATTGTTAGCCCATCCTTCGCAGTCTCTACAAGCCAATCTCCAGATTAAGGCGGAAGATGCGATCGCGATCGCCATTTATCAAGCCCAAAAATTATTAAACCGCATCTTATTTATCGCTTACTGCGAAGACCGACAGCTATTACCTGCCAACTTAATTAAGGATGCCTACGAATTTGTAAATCCCTATATCGAGCAACCAATTTGGGAAAACTATAAAGCAATATTTGGTTGGGTACAAAATGGTAATGCTAATTATTCCATGCCGATCAATGCTTATCCATCGGGGCTATTCGCGAGCGATCCGATTCTAGATCGGGCTTTATTTGTGGGTGATGAATTATGCCGTCAGATTAAAGAGATTACCCGTTTTGACTTTTGCGAAGATATCACCCGTCATATCCTTACCTGTCTTTTTGATGAATCGATCAAGGAATTATCACAATATCGCAAAGATCTGAGCAATCTCAGTAAACGCCGCATTCCCAAATTGCCTTGTAAAGCGATTTTGCAAAGTGAATCAGTAATTCGGGTTTTGAAACAGCACCTATCTATATCCAAGATTCCTCGTGATGGCGATCGCCGATTCACTCAAGATACTCTAGCCTATTGCCAAGAATATCAAGAGCGTTTATTAAAGGTTAAAGTTTTGCATCCCAAATGTGGGGCTGGGGTATTTCTGGTCACGGCCTTAGAGTTTTTGCTTTCTGAACATGAGCGCATCTATCATTTATTAACCAAGTTTACCAATGATGTCGAATCGATCGCCTATACAACCCCTGCGGAGACGATCGCCCATATTTTGCAACATAATCTATTTGGCTGTGATGTTGTGGAAGAGTCCATTGAAATCACGCGCCTTTCCCTCTGTTTGCGATCGCTAGAAATCTACGTCTATTTGCCAAATTTTGAGCAGAATATTCAGCTAGGCGATATCTCGACCTGTGATTTTGGGGCAGAATTTAATGCGGCAAATGAGCGTGGTGAAGTGGTGATTCTCAAATAAAAGCCCTGCGAAGCAGGGCTTTTATTTGAGTCTAGGCTTCGTAGGCTTCTAGCGGTAGGCAAGAACAGACAAAATTGCGATCGCCAAAGGCATTATCAATCCGTCCAACACTCGTCCAGAACTTATGTTCCTTTAGCCAAGGCGCGGGATAGGCTGCTTGTTGACGGGTATAGGGGTGAGCCCATTGGTCGGCTAAGAGAGATTCCGCCGTATGTGGCGCATTTTTGAGGGGATTATCAAGTTTATCGAGATCGCCAATGGAGATCGCCTTGACTTCTTGCTTAATTGCGATCATCGCCTCACAGAAGCGATCGAGTTCCGCCTTCGACTCGCTCTCCGTCGGCTCGATCATCATCGTTCCCGCGACTGGCCATGACATGGTGGGTGCATGGAAACCATAATCCATCAAGCGCTTTGCCACATCATCCACCTCAATCCCTGCGATCGCCTTGCAATCATGCAGATCGATAATACATTCATGGGCAACAAACCCATTTTTACCCTTATAGAGAATTGGATAATGGGGAGCAAGACGATGCGCCATGTAATTAGCATTCAAAATCGCCACCTCTGTCGCCAATTTAAGCCCCTTCGCTCCCATTAAAGCAATATATACCCATGAAATTGTCAAAATACTCGCACTACCCCAAGGAGCCGCCGAAATGGTTGTTTGATCGGGATTAGCCGTAAAAGGATGTTTTGGTAAAAATGGTACTAGCTGCGGTGCGACGCAAATTGGTCCCATTCCAGGACCGCCGCCACCATGGGGGATACAAAAAGTCTTGTGCAAATTCAAGTGGCAGACATCCGCACCGATATCCCTTGGACGACAAAGCCCAACTTGGGCATTCATGTTTGCGCCATCCATATAGACCTGCCCACCGTAATAGTGAATGGTGTCACAGATATCCTTGATCGATTCTTCAAATACACCGTGGGTTGAAGGATAGGTAATCATGAGAGCAGCAAGTTCATACTGATGCTTTGCGGCTTTTTCTTTCAGGTCATTGACATCAATATTGCCTTCCCGATCGCAATTTACCGTGACCACCTTCATCCCAGCCATAACAGCGCTAGCAGGATTAGTCCCATGGGCTGAAGTCGGAATGAGGCAGATATGGCGATTGGTTTGTCCGCGATGGAGATGATATTCGCGAATAGTCAGTAGTCCCGCATATTCTCCCTGAGAACCTGCATTCGGCTGAAGCGACACTCCCGCGAAACCAGTGATTTCCGCCAGCCAAGTTTCTAATTGTTGAAAAAGAATTTGATAGCCTTGGGTTTGTTCTAATGGCACAAAGGGATGAATGTTCCCAAATTCAGCCCATGTAACGGGAAGCATTTCTGAAGTGGCGTTTAACTTCATCGTGCAGGAGCCGAGGGGAATCATTGATGTTGTTAAGGATAGATCCTTCGCTTGCAAACGATAGATATAACGGAGTAGTTCTGATTCAGAATGATAGGAATTGAATACGGGATGAGTGAGATAGGAGGAATTACGGATTAGGGAATTGGGAATTGGGGATTGGGGATTGGGGATTGGGGATTGGGAATTAGATATTTTCTCGCTAGCAAAAATTTCGATTAGATTGGTTAAATCTTGTTTGGCGACGGTTTCATCTAAACTAATGGCGATCGCACCATCTTCAAAGTAGCGTAAGTTAATTTGCTTGGCAGCGGCTCGGATTCTAACTTCATTCATTGAGAGCCCGTTCAACTCTATCCGAATCGTATCGAAGAAAGAGTGATGCGTAACGGTATGTCCTAAATTCTCTAAGGCTCCAGCAAGGGTCGAAGCTAAGAGATGTACTCGCTGGGCAATCCGCTTTAACCCTGATGCGCCGTGGTAGACCGCATACATACTCGCCATGATCGCCAGCAAAACCTGCGCTGTACAAATGTTGCTGGTTGCTTTGTCGCGGCGAATATGCTGCTCGCGGGTCTGTAGAGCTAAACGTAGGGCGGGACGACCATGGACATCTTTAGAAATGCCGATCATGCGTCCTGGCATTTGTCGTTTGTAGGCATCCTTTGTCGCCATATAAGCAGCATGGGGACCTCCATAGCCCAAGGGAACGCCAAACCTCTGGGCACTCCCGATCGCAATATCAGCCCCTAACTCGGAGGGAGCTTTAATCAAAGTAAGCGCTAGTAGGTCGGCAGCAACGATCACTAAGCCACCGTGATCGTGAATTTGCTGAATACATGGGCTGTAGTCATAAATCGCGCCATCGCTAGCAGGATATTGCAACAAAATGCCAAAGTAACTCTCATCAAATATAAATTCGTCATGTTTGGCAATTTCCACTTCAATCCCTAAGGGAATTGCGCGGGTTTTCACAACAGCGATCGTTTGCGGATGACAATCAGCCGATACAAAGAATTTATTACCTTTGTTCTTGGCAAGTCCTGCCGCCATTGTCATTGCTTCAGCCGCCGCTGTTCCTTCATCTAAAAGCGAAGCATTGGCAATCTCTAAACCCGTTAAATCGATAATCATAGTTTGGAAGTTTAGTAGGGCTTCCAAACGCCCTTGAGCGATTTCAGCTTGGTAGGGAGTGTATTGGGTATACCACCCTGGATTCTCTAAAATATTGCGCTGAATAATCGGTGGCGTGATGCAGTTGTAATAGCCAGTGCCAATATACGATCGCCAAACTTGGTTTTTTGAGGCGATCGCTTTCAATTCCTGTAGCAACTCGTATTCCCCGCGCGCTTCCCCCAATTGCAATGGCTGCCTAGTGCGAATAGCCTTAGGAACGGTCTTATCGATCATTTCATCGAGAGATTCACAACCGATCGCAGCAAGCATCTGCTGAATCTCTGCGGAGGTTACACCGATATGACGGCGAATAAAACTATCAGTTGGGGCAAGTGCATCATTACTGAGGCAATCTGCAATGAGGCAATTTGCTAAGTAGTCGCTATGGTTGGGATCTGGGGAAAGGGCTGGAACCCTCGATTCTTCTATTTTTGTGGTTTCGGCGATCGAAGAATCTTGGGCTGTCACGGTGAGCGAAGGTTCCAACATAGATTTGTGGCTTGGGTAAATATGTCTATGCTATTACAAATTTATTACAAAGTGTTAAGCATTACTTACAAATGGTTTGTGGAAGCGCCCCCTTCGGTGGGACGCTTCCACAAACCATTTAGGATTGCTATAGATCTGTATAATCTTCATCACCATCGGTATTTATATATTTATATTCAGACGCTTTTGTGCATATCTGGCTCTGACAGACAAAATTACTTCCGCGATTGCTCCTAACTCATCCAAACCACAATTATCCCAAACCATATTTAAGACTTTTTATGCAGATCGATGTAAAACTAAAACGGCAAAAACTAGGTAAGAAATTTTCTTGGACTCCATACCTATTTCTATTACCCGCGATCGCTTTTCTTGGTCTAACTTCATTTTTACCAGTATTACAGGCAATATATCTGAGTTTTACTGATTATGATTTTGTCGGCAGCCCAACCTTTACGGGGTGGCGCAACTATATAAACCTTTTCAAAGATCAAACCTTTTGGAAAACCCTAGGTAACACCCTCACCTACTTAATATTTGCAGTTCCGAGCCTAGTTGTTTTACCTCTATTCTTAGCAATATTAGTCAATCAAAAATTACGCAGTATTAATTTTTTTAGGGCAATTTATTACTTCCCAGTAATTGTTTCTGTGGTCGTGGCAGGAATTGCTTGGAAGTGGGTTTACGCCCAGAATGGAATCTTAAACTATTTTCTTTCGGCGATCTCATTTCAATCTGTAACAATTCCTTGGCTTACCGATCCGAAAACCGCTATCTTTGCCATTATCGCCGTAGTTGTATGGCGAGGTGTTGGCTACTATATGGTAATTTATCTGGCGGGATTGCAGGCGATCCCTGCCGACTTGTATGAGGCGGCAGCAATTGATGGATCTGACGGTTGGCAAAAGCATTGGGATATTACCATTCCGCTAATGAAGCCATATATTATTTTAGTGGCAGTAATTTCTGCGATTGGTGCAATGAAAGTCTTTGAAGAAGTTTATATCATGTCTCAAGGTGGCCCTGCGAATAGTACTAAAACCGTTGTTTACTATTTATATGACAAAGGTTTTACCAGTTTAGAAATGGGATATGCATCGGCGATCGGAGTGTTTTTATTTCTAATCATCTTTATTATTTCAATCCTAACCTTTAAATTTATTAATCCCGCTAAGGTAATTATCTAATTACCTCAGCATAATTAAAATTCAGCTCTAAAACCTGCGCCGTAGGTTTTAGGGTTTTATATTTAATTAAGCCCACTTAATTAGAGACTCTGCCCATATTGATTTGGAAAATATTAGAAAACAATTAAAAAACAGAAGTCATGCCAAGCGATAATATACCAAGTAATAATTCGAGTAATAATAAGCCGAGCGATCATCAAGTTCCGCATTTACTAACAGCGAGTGATATTGCCAATTTACCAGAGGTTACAAAGCTACATTTTCTTAACGCTAATGTTGTGAGAAATACTAAGTCGCTCAGTGATTTAGTAGGCATGAAAAATCTGGGAATTCATTTGGTAAGAGTTGAATCGGGGAAAGAAACAACGGAGTTTCATTTCCATGAATATGAGGAAGAATTTATTTATATTATTTCTGGTCGCGGAATCGCGGAAATCGGCGATCGCGAAATTGAAGTGGGGGCAGGGGATTTTATGGGATTTACTGCCCCATCTTTGCCGCATGGAATGCGGAATCCCTTTGCAGAGGACTTGGTTTATTTGATGGGTGGAGAAAGATTAGATTTTGATATATCTGAATATCCAAAGAAACAAAAACGCAATTTTCGGAGTCACCAGCAAAGGCAAATTGTCGATTTTGACAATATAGCTACAGTCACTTGAATTAGGACAAATCAAACCCCAAGAATTGACTGGCGGCGCTTCGCGCCGCCAGTCAATTCTTGGGGTTTATGTCCTAGTACATTTGGCGATAACTATATTACTAATGTTTGAAACCCATGCCTAAAACTATTTCTAAAACTATTTATTCTCTACTATTTCTATTTTGTATTTCTTTGGCGATCGCTCCTTCAGCATTCTCTCAAGATCAGCAAACCACCATCCCCAAAACAAATCTAGACTTTCAATCCCAATTTTCTCGTCATTTAGCTCAAAATTTACAGGAGGCAAAATCTGAGGGTTGTTTTGTTTTATACGACCTCAAACGCGATCGCTATATTCGCTACAACTCCCTCCACTGTCAAAAGCGCTATATTCCTGCCTCAACTTTTAAAATTTTTAATTCATTGGTTGCCCTTGAGACCAAGGCGATCGCCGATGAAAATACCGTAATTCCTTGGAATGGAGTTAGCAATCCATCCTTTCCCGATTGGAATCAAGACCAAACCATGCGGACAGCTTTTAAGCGATCGGTAGTTTGGTTTTATCAAGACTTAGCGCGACGCGTTGGCAAGGAGAGGATGGCGAAGTATATTCAAGCTGCTGGCTACGGCAATCAAAATATAGAAGATAAAATTGATACTTTTTGGTTGAAAGGTAAACTAAGGATTTCGCCTGAGGAGCAGATTAAGTTTTTAGTCAAACTATACAAAGGCGATTTACCCTTCTCTCCTGCGGTAATAAATACAGTTAAGGACATCATGGTTATCGAGCGTCAAGAAAATTACACCCTTCGGGGTAAGACTGGCTGGGGCATTAATGTTGATGGGTTGCAAAATATTGGTTGGTACGTCGGTTATGTCGAAAGAGATAATAACGTCTATTTCTATGCTTTGAATATGACTAATCAAGATCCAAAGTTTGACATGATCCCCATTCGCAAAAAGATTTTATTTGATACCTTGAGAGATTTACAACTCGTTGACTAGAAAAGAGCCGCGCTTTGCGCGGCTCTTTTCTAGAAAGAATATTCCAAGATATTTTTATTAATTATGAATAGAAAAAGCCAAAAATCATCCCAAAGATCATCATTTAATATCCTGAAAAATATTCCTCAATTTATGCTTTTAATCGCGATCGCTACTGTAACGGTATTTCCCTTACTCTGGCTCGTGAGTACCGCCTTTAAGTCGCCCACAGAAAACATTTTCCAATCCGTACCGCAGCTATTGCCTTCCCAGCCCACGTTGGAAAATTTCATCAAGGTCTGGCAAAACTCTCGATTCGATCTTTATCTTTGGAATAGTTTTTTTGTTTCCTGCATCACCGTCATTCTTAATCTTCTATTCTGCTCCCTTGCCGCATTCCCTCTGGCGAGACTGGAATTTAAAGGAAGAGATCCTATTTTTTGGGCGATCGTGGGAACGACCATGATCCCCTTTCAAATTACGATGATCCCCCTATATATCTTGGCAGTACAACTAAATCTCAAAAACACCTATGCGGGTTTAATTTTCCCCTACGTAATTTCAGCTTTTGGGATCTTTCTATTGCGTCAAGCCTTTCAAAGCGTACCCAAGGAAATGGAAGAAGCAGCAAGGATGGATGGTTGTTCGAGTTTAGGGATTTGGTGGCACATTATGTTGCCTGCGGCATATCCCGCATTAACTACCCTAGCCGTGTTTACTTTTGTGGCGATGTGGGGCGATTTTCTATGGCCATTAGCGATCGTGGATAAAGCCGAGCTATATACCCTACCGCGCGGAATCGCTAGTCTTGCCAGTGCTTTTTCTGAGGATTGGCGTTTAATCGCCGCAGGTTCAGCAATTTCTATGGTGCCTGTGGCGATCGTGTTTGTATTTCTACAACGCTATATCATTCCTACAGAAGCGAGTGTAGGCGTTAAGGGGTAAATAGGTAAGGCGGCGCGAAGTGCCGCCTTACCTATTTTGTACTTGTCATTAGTCCGTACTTAAGGTAGTTTATGATGCGTAAGATATGGACCTTAGTGATGCAGAAAACTCAGTTGAGTCTCAATATGAGACAAGGGTAACACGAGCAAATTCGATACGAAAATCTAACTTTTCGCGTTTGGCAATAGAAGCACAGGCGGGAGGAGGATTAGTTCTAG
>NZ_SELU01000076.1:0-25823 GCF_006861605.1 Pseudanabaena sp. UWO310
CCCACACATATCCACAAATATCTCCCCATAATAAATGGCATTCATCAGCAAAAAATATCACTAATTTCTCAGTAATGATTTCATCACGATGCTTGACTAGCCATTCTGTAATTTCGTCTTTTTTTTTTGAATGATAGTCAGGTCTCCTTTGGGGTTATGTTTTTGCGTCTTTTTCCAGCTAATTCCCGCTTTTTCAAATATGGCGTAATAGCTTTGCTTAGATTCAAATACTATGTTGTACTCATCCTCAATATATTCTTGTAATTCTACCAAGTTCCAATAATTCTTAGACTGTAACCATTTATTAATAGCTTGGTTTTCCATTTCGCTCAGATAACCTGACTTACCTTGATATCCTAGTAATAATCCTTCTAATCCTTGCTCTACATATATTTTTGTCCATTTACTGATATATCCTGAACCCACTCCCAAAATATCTTTAATCTCCCGATGCTTATATCCTTCGAGATACATTTGTACCGATACACCTCTTTTTAGTTCTCTTGCATCCCGATTTACCTCGATAAATTCTTGCAGCTCTTTGGTCATTTTTACCTCCTTGAAAAATATTTTCCCAATTTCTACTTTCTCACAACTCATTTAGGATTGCTATAGAGACAAGCAAGATATACCAGAAAGTCTCAGAATATATTCTCAATCTTTTTCTCAATGGAGTGCAACGACAGGAACTAGGCTGTTTGGCATTAAGTATATGATTTCTTGTTTTATTGAAATATATTGCAATATAAAGTTAATCAAATAAAATCAATCAAGATCAAAATCAAAATCAATTGATTGATTTTGATTTTAGTAGCTTGAGAGCAACCTTCTACTCTTAACTTGTAAAAAAATGCATGAAATCACTTTGGCAAATCAATCAAATGCAAAGTTAAACGTCAAATTACACTGCATCCTTAATTAAAGATTTAATTAAAGATTTAATTAAGTTGGATTAGTGAAAAATGATCGCTAAACCCAATAGCGTTCCAATTACACCAAAAACTGTTAGCGCCAAATGGAATAGGGATGTGCTTCCTTTTTTGACCATGTTACGCATGGCAAGTTTTACAAAGCTGTCTTTTTCTTTCTGCTTATTGAGAATATTGTCTTTATCGAGGGGATCGATGTTAGATTCACTCTTATTAACATAGCGATCGCTGGCATTAGATGTATTAGATGTGTTTTTGAGATTGCTATCCATGATTTAATTTGTCAATAATTTATGAATGAAATTTATGAATGATCGTTGCTGTAAAGAATTTGGATAAATAACTGGCGTAAATTTCAAATCGATTCGATGAACTAACTTGAAAATCCTATCTGGCTTAGAAAGCAGCAAGGGCACAGTGTGAGAGGTTCTATAGGCACAATCTAATAATTGTTCTATAATTGCTATGTGCATTGTCTGCAAACAACTAAACTTTAAAATGCTAAACGCTCAGTTGACAGATAGTGGCAAAAAGTAGCATTCAGATTTCAAATTATTGTAAAAAACATTTACCATTATTGTTGTCAATGCCTTATATGATTTATAGTTAATGTGCCATCTTTTAAGATGACAAATGCAAAATTCTAATACAAAATAAGTATAAGTAATTTTGCTGTTGTGTAGTACAGTTTGCGCAGGCAAAATTTAAATGCCGAACATAGTTTAATCAAGGAGATCATTACTATGGCAGTCGAAAAAGTCAATTCTTCCTCTAGTTTAGCGGAAGTTATCGATCGCATTTTAGATAAGGGCATTGTTATTGATGCATGGGTAAGAGTCTCTCTTGTGGGAATCGAACTACTGTCAATTGAAGCTCGTGTCGTCATTGCTTCGGTAGAAACCTACCTCAAGTATGCTGAGGCTGTCGGTTTGACGGCATCGGCGGCAGTACCTGCTGCTTAGTATATTTACCGCTAACACTTTAATGTTAGAAGTAAGTCACTAAACAATAGTTTATTAGCCTACCGATTTCTTTTCTACTACCCCTTTCTCACTAAAACAACTATCTTGCCTGTTTAAAGCTGGCAAAGCAATAGATTTTTGGTAGGGTAGTTATGCGGTGGGAAGGGGGATTTATAGATGAAACTTGTGACGCTTTGAAAAAATTAATTTTGAAAAAGTGAATTTGAGGTTTTAATGTTATGGCTTCTTTGATGCAAGAGTTTGCAGCAGCAAGACAGCAACGGCTAAAGGAGAGAGCAGATTTCCTCGCCGAGCAGCAACTGGCACGCGTGCAGAGGGCAAAGGATTTGCAAGCTCAGTCAGAAGCTACTGCTAAGTATCTTGCCCATGCTAAACAGTCTAGACTTGCATGGGAGCAGGGTAGACAGGCGATCGCCGAAAATTCCCTTGAGTCTCGCCGCGAGGAAATCACGGTGCGGGCGAGCCAAGTATCAGAATATTTAACCAATCTGCATAATAATCGTGTCGAACTGGCGCATGAAGACAACGAGCGCCGCGCCCAAGAGGTGAGAACTCGCACTTTTAAAACGCGATCGCAGCTAAAGCATGTGCATAAAGCTAGGATTCGCGCTAGTAAAGCCGATCAAGTCCAGCGCCAGCAGTTTGTGCAGGATCTCGCAGCTCTAACCCAAATGCAGATCGAAGATCTGCACAAGGCTCGTCTTGCCGAAACAGAAGCTGATGCTGCACAGAGAGCGCAAGAATTTCGCGATCGCGTAGCTAAGGTTAAAGCATCGCTCGGCACAACTGCGGCAGCACGCCACGCCTCTGCCATAGCTCAAGCTTTGAAACTAAAGGATTTTCGTGCCCAATTAAGCGAATCTGTTTGGGCGGGCTCGCGCTCTCATGCTATAACTCCCGTAATTCCAAAACTGGATGCTAATCCCGTTGGCACTCCAAGTGATAGCCCTAATCCCCAAAGTGCGATCGAGCCAACTCCTGAACCTGTAGTGGCAAAACCAGTTGAAGTAAAGGAAAACCCCAAAAACTCTGGCAAAATCGAGCAATTTGTGGTTGACTATGTATCCCAACTATCGACAAACTCTAGTTTGCTAGAAGTTGTGAATGATCGCGATACTGTCAGAGACTTACTAGCACAAGGGGCAAATACCTTAAAGGTCGATCCCTCGGATATTCTTAATACCCTGCTCCAAATGGCAGAAGGATCATCAACATGACCACTGTTCTCCATGCCAATGCCCGTCAGTTTGTCAGCACTGACTTTACTAAGCAAATAGTGCGCCGAGCGCTGCGCTATCTCCAGTCTGGCTTTGCCATTCATTTGCGCGGACCAGCGGGAACGGGTAAAACTACTTTAGCGATGCACCTCGCTGGCTTAGTTGGCAGACCGATGGTATTGATCTATGGCGACGAAGATTTGCGATCGTCGCAACTGATCGGTTCCAATTCTGGCTATTCTCGCAAAAAAGTTGTGGACAATTATATCCATTCCGTATTGAAGGTTGAAGACGATCTGCGTCAGAGTTGGACAGATTCGCGCTTGACTTTGGCGGCAAAGGAAGGCTTCACATTAATTTATGATGAATTCAACCGATCGCGTCCTGAGGTGAATAATGTGCTACTCAGTGCGCTTGAGGAAAAGCTAATCGTGCTCCCACCCGACAGCTCGCAAATGGAATATGTGCGGGTACATCCCATGTTTCGGGCTATTTTTACTTCCAATCCTGAGGAATATGCGGGGGTGCATCCCACTCAGGACGCACTACTAGATCGCATGATCACGATTAACGTGGGCGAAGCCGATGTGGAAACGGAAAAGCAAATTTTGGTCAATCGGGTTGGGCTAGAACGAACCGAAGCGCTGAAATTGATTAACTTGATTCGGGGTTTTCGTCGTCAGGTACAGTGCAGTAAAGCTTCCAGTTTGCGAGCTTGTCTTCTGATTGGCAAAATTTGTCACGAGCATGAGATTCCCGTCTCTGGAAAGAGTGATGATTTTCGCGATCTTTGCTTTGACGTGTTGATCTCTCGCTATGGGAATGGTGAACCTCAGTCAGAACTCGGACTTGCTAAATTATTGGATCAGATACCTTAAATGTCTCAAGCAATTAAATCTAGTACCACGGGCTCTTCCCTTGCCGATATTCTAGAACGGGTGTTAGATAAAGGCATTGTTATTGCAGGGGATATCACAGTGTCTGTGGGCAGTGTGGAGCTACTGAGTATCAGAATTCGGTTGCTGGTCGCTTCGGTGGATAAAGCCAAGGAGATAGGTATTAATTGGTGGGAGTCCGATCCTTACTTGTCGTCAAGAACACAGGAACTACTCGCTTCCAACCAGCAGTTGTTAGAGCGAGTTAATCTCTTAGAACGCGAGCTGGCGGCGACGAAACAATTAACAGATTCCGAACTAGATAAGTAATGTGATTTCGGGATAATTGGAAACGGGTTTTGAGAAAGGGTTTGCTACGCAAACCCTTTCTCAAAACCCAAAAGTAAAAGCCTTGCGTAGCAAGGCTTTTACTTTTGGTTGGCAAAGACATAGAGACAGATAGATGCGATCGCTAGGGCGACTAGACTGGAAATCGTGCCATTGATTGGAGAGATTTCGCCTTGAGTGACCAATAGACTCGCGAATATAGTCGTTCCCATACCACTGCCACCAAAGTATAGTCCTGTGCCAAAACCCGCTTGATTGGGCGAAACCATTGCTAAAGCAAGGGGAATGGTATTAGTCAAAACTAAGCCCAGTGCCATCGCACCAAGAGTAGCAACTAGGGCTAAATAAATAATATGGTTATCGGCAAAACTGAGGATGAGACAAATGACGATCGCTAATAGTCCTAATCCCATGCCTAGGGTTACCTGTTGTCTCCGAAATAGCGATCGCAGTGGTAAAGTCGCAATTCCCGCGATTAAAAGTATTCCCGATTGCCAATATTCAACCGCAAGATTGTCGAACGCATGAAAAAGTCTATGGGGTAAGAGATGTAGCAGTAAATTGATTTCTAATCCCGAACCCAAACCAACTAGAAATGGTAAGGCATAGCCAGTCAAAGATGTTTTGTTTAAAAGGGAAACTGCTTCGGAAGTTGTACCTGTCGCAAGGTAACGAGGCATAGAGCGCCAAAGCAATACTCCCCCAGATAAGAGGGCGATCGCGCCCAGAATAAAAGTCATGGAAGCACCAATGTGCTTAAATATGAGTCCCAAAATTGGACTCGTCGCACTGGTAATAGCCAATACGAGCGCCAAGATCGCGTTGGCTTGAGGTAATTGATTGGTTGGGGCAAAGCTCATTAACAAGGCGATTGCAGGACCGCGAAAGATAATCATCGCAATCACCCAAACAGTCATGAGCAGTGGCACTACCCAGCGCAGTCCGTCAGAAATTTGAGTTTCGACTAGCCAAGAAATCCCTACAAAAATTAGCCCTGCCAGCGTTACCCCAACGACAATCAGGGGTAAGCGACTGCCAAATTTGCTGAGGACGCGATCGGAAAACCAACCGACTATCGGCTCGACGATCGCACCAAGTAATCCTTGGAAGATCCCCAACCATACAGCAAGATCGCTAAAGCCAATGCGGATCAAAATTCTGGGTTGATAAAATCCGTAAGCGATCCAACTGAAAGTAATGGCAGCCAATAGTGCTGCGAGTCCCCATACCTGTCGCCATAGGATTTTGGCTGGTGCGAAGCTATTGCGATCGATATTTACAGCGTTCATTACTGCGTGACAAGGCTAAATAGCAAGGGTGAGATTTGGTAAGCATTTAAGTAACAGCGAGAGTAGTCCCAATTTCCAAAATGGCAACGCCATTTTGGGAATCTCAAAACCCTAATGGGTTTGTTTTTACAGCAATTATCGATCAAACGAACCACAGGGAAATTTTTAAAAGCGTTGCGAAGCAACGCTTTTAAAAATTTCCTTGGTTTGGTTTTGAGCGCAAAGCGCTGTAATTCGCTGTAATTCATTGAAGTGTTGGCTCACTGCCTAAGAGCCTTGTATCTCACGGCTCTTAGGCAAAGTAATTAAACTTTGATAATCCAAGCATCGCGAGTATCTTTGCTGACAAAGGCGGCTGGAACTACGTTCAGGCTAACGCCCAAGGATTGGAATGCGGCGCGAATCACCGTAGCGTGAGAAGCTTCGGTGGAACCAATGCTCGCTCCTGCGGTAATGAGGTCGGGATTTTTGAGCTTAGCAACTTCTCGCCCATACGCGATCGCGGCATCTACTTCTAACGAAAGCGCCAACTTGGCAATATTCACATCGGAATCCAGATTCCCCTCTCCTCTTTCGATGTAAGGCGTAACGGTTTTGAGATATTCGGTCTTCGCCATGGCGGGCATCCCTCCGAGTTGTCGAACGACGCTGGCTAATAAATCGCGATGGGCTTTATGATCGGCTTGATTGGCTAGGGCGATCGCCAAAACTGCCTTCCCCACAGCGCTATCGGTGAGTTTACCTGCGGCAAAGCCATAGGCCCAAATTGCTTGATGTTCGTAAAATAATGCATTGTTAAGAACCTTAATGTCATTAGCGACATCATCATTTTTAGGTTGCGCAATCACCGCAGGCACTACTGCCGCACTAGCTGCCACACCCATGGCTCCCAATAGCCCTGCTTTGATTAATTGACGGCGCGAAGCGGAACGAGAAGATCTTTCTGTTCTAGACATGGTTTTCACCAGATAATATAGTTTAAGAATTGGTTGTGATTATCAGCGATCGCAATTTGACATTCTCTAAGTAAGTGGGCTTAATTAAATATAAAACCCTAAAACCTGCGGCGCACGCGCAGCGTGCGCCGCAGGTTTTAGCTCTGGATTTTAATTATGCTGAGGTACTTAATCGGTTCTTCTTAATTAATTACAAAATTAATTTTTTAATTAATTTTGTAATTAATTTCTATTGATGTTTGCCGAACCATAGAATTGATTGAAGATGATTAGAGAAGTTGGTTTTCACTGATTTGAATAGGAATACGGAGAGAATTAAATCTTGGATTCATGCGATCGCAAATTTCTTAAAGTTGATACTGCAAGTAGGCAAGATGAAATTTTGCTGATTAGCCGCATTGCCGAACAGGATCAAACAGCCTTGTCATTACTATACGATCGCTACTCCCGCATCATTTATGCGATCGCCTATCGCATTCTTAACTCAGCGGAGGAATCCGAAGAGATCGTTTTGGACGTATTTACTCAAGTATGGAGAATTGCCAAAAACTATAATTCCCAAAAGGCAAGAGTAGATACATGGCTATTCATGTTGACCCGTAGTCGTGCTTTAGATCGGTTACGCAGTTATGCAAGGCTTGATAAAGCAGTGGCTGTATCGGAGGATGCCATCATGATGCAGCCCCATACCGATAGCCCAGAGGAAGATGTCTTGATCCGCGAGAGGCGCTCCTATGTGGAGGCTTGTCTGAGTGAAATTCCCGATGAGCAACGTTTAGTTTTAGAACTAGCTTATTTTGGTGGGCTCAGTCATAGTGAAATTTCTGCAAAAACGGGAATCTCCCTTGGCACTGTCAAAACCCGCATTCGTCTGGGGCTAAAAAAGTTACGGGAATTGATTGGTGATGAGTGGTCTAGTTTCTAGGGAATATTGGTATCAATCGTAAATATTAGGATCTAACCTGCATGAATCAAGAAGAAATTAATGAACTGCTTGCATTGGCGGCGATTACAGCCATCTCTCCTCCCGAAATTCAATCCATAGAAGAACTTGCCACGGCTTCCCCAGATATCGATCTCGAATTGCGATCGCTGCGTAATGTGGTTTCGACCCTTGCCTATAACGAAAAACCTCTAGCGGTTCCTGTTAGTCTCAAGCACAGGCTGTTCGATCGCATTCAGAAACAGTCCAACAGCTCAGACTTTATTGCCCTGCGATCGGAAGATCGCCAATGGCAACCTCACCCCATCGAAGGTTTATTGATGGTGGTATTAAAACGCGATCTAGAAAAAAGGCAAATATCATCTTTAATTCGTGCGACTAGGGATGTGGAGTATCCAGCTCATCACCATAAAACGGGGGAAGAAATTTTGATGTTAGCAGGCGAGCTAATCGATCGCGGCGTGACCTATCGGGCTGGCGACTATTTATACTCGGAGGCAGGCTCCCACCATGCCCCATTAGCGATCGCAGGCTGTATGTTTTTTGTGCGTACCTCTCTAGACGATACTTTTATCTAAGTAGTTCGGCATAATTAAAAACCAAAACCAGAGAGCATACCGCCCGCTACGCGGGCGGTATGCTCTTCTAGGTATAAGTAAACTTAAAATCCCAAAAAGCTGTAGCGCTCGCGCAGCGAGCGCTACAGCTTTTTGCCGCGAATGGAATAGTCCAGCAGTTCCATGGGATGCATGAGTGGAGTATTTTTATTTTGCAATTTTAAATGTTTGCGAATTTGGGTAATGCAGCCAACATTGGCGGAAGCAATTAACTGAGCGCCAGTATCAGTGAGGTTCGTTACCTTCATTTCTCCTAACTCATGCCCAACCTCAGGTTGCAAGATGTTATAAATTCCCGCACTACCACAACAAAGAGCTGCATCAATGGATTCCTTTAGCTGAACATTCGGAATTTGGCGTAGCAAACGGCGGGGCTCAAGACTGATTTTTTGCCCGTGCAGCATATGGCAGGCATCTTGATAGGCGATCGCCAGAGGGCGATCCTGTAAAGGTGATAGCTTGGCAGTGAGCCCAACGCGATCGAGAAATTCCTGTACGTCTTTTACTTTCTGCGAAAATATCGCTGCTTTGGCGGCATAATCTGGATCGTTTTTTAAAATATGCCCGTATTCCTTGAGAGTATGTCCGCAACCCGATGCGTTCACCAATATTGCGTCGAGATTTAAATCGGCAAAAGCATCGATAGTTTGTTTCGCAAGTTCCAAGGTTTGCGCTTCTTGACCTTGGTGATGGGATAAAGCACCACAACACCCTTGCAGTTTTGGGACTACTACTTCACAACCATTTGCCGTTAACACCCGCACCGTGGCATTATTCACCTCTGGCAAAAATACCCGCTGCACGCATCCCAATAACATGCCTACGCGATAGCGCTTTTCACCTTTTGCCGCAATAACTTCAGGAAAATTATCTTGAAATGATTGGGGCGTGAGGTTGGGCAGGAGTGATTCCATCGCTAGAATTTGCTTTGGCAACAGTTTTTCTAGCCAACCCAGCGATCGCTGTAATTTTTGTAAACCTAGTTTTTGGTAAGCCAATAGGGGCGCAAGTAAAACCCTGAGCCGTTTGGGATAGGGAAAAGTGGCAAAAATAAATTTTCGTAATAATTGCTCAGGTAGCGATCGTGGATGATTTCTTTCCGTTTGGGCGCGTGTTGCTTCGATGAGTTGGTCGTACTGCACGCCCGAAGGACAGGTAGTGACACAAGCCAAACATCCCAAACAGGAATCAAAATGCTGAGCGATCGCTGGTGAAAGAGGTATCTCGCCCTCATTAATACCATCCATCAAATAGATGCGTCCCCTTGGAGAATCAGTCTCTTTGCCAATGACGCGATAGCTTGGACAGGTAGACAAGCAAAAGCCACAATGAACACAGGCATCAATTAATTCTGGATTGGGCGGATTTTTGCTGTCAAAGGCTGGAAATAGAGAATCGCCCCTCAAGTCAGTATTTCGGTTCTCAGAGTTTGGCTGGTCGGAAACTTGCATATTTACTCGTGAATTTACTCGTGAATTTACAAAAGAAAGCTTGTATAGCAAAATTCCAAAACCCATTTATAGAGTTGTAGCGCTTTGCGCCACAACTCTATAAATGGGTTTTGATAAAGATTTTTTGGGATTTTGCTAGCATAACTGGATACCGCTATCGGTGATGGATAAAGGCAAATATTTGCTAAAGGCACAAATAAGGCATAAATTAAGACAAAAATCATGAAAACATGCGATCGGGACTCAGTAACCCTCGCGCATCGAACTGCTGGCGAATTTTGCCCATCAAATCGCTGGCATTGCCCTGATATCCCCACACATTAGTTTTAAATTTCAACTCTTGGGGAGCTTCGAGAATTGTCAAAAATCCTTGGTGAGCTTCAACAAGGCTTCTAACCTTACCAATCTGGGTTGCGATCGCCTCTAAATCCCCAACCTCCTCTACCCGTAAAACACCTAAACCACTGCCCGTATGGATTTGCAGGTAATAGGATTGACTATCAAAGATTTGTTCGCATTGCTGAAGAAAAGTCACGCTAACTGAGGGCAATAGACCTAATTTGCAAATTACATAATCCCCATTGTCATTAGACGGAGCCAAAGCTGGAGATAAATTTCGCAGCTCATCTTGCCAGATGAGGATCTCTAGCAATTCCCAAAATTCGCAAGTTTCACCTAGTATCTGTACTTCTAAATTTAGTTCCTTGGCAAGGGTCGCTAAGCGATCGCTCTGCGCGATTACGCTAGCTTTGAGACTGGAAAATTGCATTACTAAGCCCATCTCTTGCCCCAACCACAGATCGGCGATCGCCGTTGCTGATAGGAGATCGCAGGCTGTGGGTGTAAGTACGGAGGTACTAATTTGTTGTTGAGCGGCGGCGATCGCTTCGGCAGTACCAGTAAGTACGACGATCTGAGTAGATTCAGGTAAGGGATAAAGTCGAAAGGTAATACTGGAGACGATCCCCAAAGTGCCGTAAGAACCCGTTAGTAATTTCATCAAGTCGTAGCCCGCCACATTTTTGACGACACGACCTCCTGCCTTGACCAATGCGCCATCCGTGCGGACAAACTCGATCCCCAAGCACATGTCCCTCACACTGTTATAGCGGTGGCGTAATGAGCCTGAACTGCCTGTCGCCAGAATCCCGCCCATAGTCGCCTCGGCAGCATAGGGCGGATCGATCGCTAAAAATTGTCCCTGCTTAGCAAGCAGGGCTTGCAAATCCCGATACTTAACCCCCGCCTCAACCGTAACCGTGAGATCGCCAACACAATGCTCGATCGTCTGATCGAGCATTGCGGTACTGACAACTAGATCCGCTCGACTTACTAAACCACCCCAATCTAATTTAGTCGCATTGCCACAGGGCAAAACCCGCAAACTGTAATTGTAAGCTAGGGTAATCGCCGCAGATAATTCGGCGATCGTTTGCGGATAAATCACGCAAGCAGGAGGCAAGCTATCGGGAGCGAGACTATTTACAATGCGACGATGCAAATTTGGTTCTAGTCTCTCAAATAAAGACACATTATCCTTACCGATTAGGTCAGTGCATAATGCGATCAGTTCGTTATCAGTAATTCTCACAAGCTTAATGTCCGTAGGTGCGCGGGTATACCACCAAGTTCTACCCCAAGAGATCGATATTATACCAATTCCCAAAATGGCAACGCCATTTTGGGAATTTCAAAACCTTACTGGGTTTGGTGTTGAGCGCAAAGCGCTCCCATTAAAACAGGCGTTTACTACCATCAGGTCGAATCGTACCCCAATTAGTTTTAGCTTGGGATAGTTGCTCGTCGGTGATTTTCGCTCCTTTTAAATCTGCCCCACAAAGATTCGTACCATTTAAATTGGCTTGACTGAGATAGGCTCCCTTTAAATTTGCCCCACTTAGATTTGCCCCCGAGAGATCTGCCTTGCTCATATAGGCTGATTGGAGATTTGCCTCACGCATATCAGCTAAAATCATGGAAGCACTGCCCAAATCCGCCTTAACTAATACAGCGCGTTGCATTTTTGCTTCCCGTAAATTAGCACTATTTAATTTTGCTTGCGATAGATTTGCCCCTTGGAAACTGGCGTTAGTTAAGTCACTATGACAAAAGTCCGCCTCAACTAATTTCGAGCGACTCATCACAATGCCTGAAAGCGTGGCACTACCAAAGGCCGCCTTGGAATAGTCTTGGTTGGCAAAATTACGTTTGCCTTGATTGTATTCGACAATTACTTTTCTGCCCCCTTTAATTTCTCCACCACCGACACGGCTAGCACCAGCGCGGGTATTGCCAGTAGTCATCATCCCAGTATTATCAAACTGCGTTCCCTGTGTGCCACTGCCATACTTTTGGGGTTGGATCCGTGAGTTAGGGATCTGGGTGGTTGAGGGTCTCACAGTTACAGAAGAAGGAGGAGCCGAAGATTGATAATTTGCCGATGGAGTTGCAGCTCTTGGAGGCTCTTCCGAAATATTGCCAGACTCTAAGGCGCGTAGAGCTTCTTCCGCCGAACGAAATCGCTGGGCTACGGATTGCTGAAGCAGCTTCTCAAAAACTACCCTTAAGCGATCGCTCAGTTTGACCTGCGATTTCCAATTGATCTCGCCTGTATAGGGATCGTGGGGCAGATCCTTAGGCGATCGCCCTGTCATCAGATACAGACAACTCATGGCGGTCGCATACAGATCGCTAGAATATACAGGTCGCATCGCCATCTGCTCAGGTGGCGCAAAACCGGGCGTACCGATAGCAAAATTTGTAAGCAAACCACTCGGATCTTCTTCCGCCGATGGCTTATTGACTTGGCTCGAAACCGCCCCAAAGTCAATTAACACTAGCTGTCCATCCTGCTTGCGCCGCATAATATTTGCAGGCTTAATGTCCCGATGAATCACCCCGTTTTGATGCATAAACCCAAGGGCTGGGAAAATCTCGGTAAGTACCTTGCGAATTTCAATCTCGCTAAATACTCCGCGTCGCTCAAATTCCTGCTTCAGGGTTTCGCCATCGACAAATTCTTGAACTAAGTAAAAATTAGCGTCTTCTTCAAAATAATCTAGTAAACGCGGGATCTGCGGATGACTGCCGATTTTACCAAGGGTAAAGGCTTCACGCTCGAATAACTCCCGCGCCATTTTCATGACACTAGCCGATTGGGTATTGGGGCGCAATTGCTTGATGACACAGGATGGAAATCCTGGCAACCCTTCATCGGCAGCCAGAAATGTTGCACCAAATCCACCTTTGCCCAGTGGACGGCTAGCTCGATAACGGTTTCGCAGCTTTAAATGAGAACCACAGGAAGCACAACTAATGGCAAATGGTTCGTTATTTGGATTAGCACAGTTTGGATTAACGCAATAACTCACGGTTGATCGAAAGCCCAAGTAATGGTTGATCAAATCAAGTTGCAGGATTTGTAACAGTTAATATGCCACTAATCTGCGGATGTACATAACTTAAATCAATCTCAAAAATTCTGCGAACTTTTGATGATTGTAAGATTTGCAAATTTTTAGATGCAAATCTTACAAATCATAGAGGATTGTTTATAGAGTAAATGACTGTAAATTGAAGTTGATTTGGATAAATTTCAAAAATAGACTCAGAAAATAGACTTTAATAGACTCAAAAAATAGACTTTTTAACTTTTTTAGATTGATTTTAATAAATCAATCTAAAAATCATCATTATCTGTATTCTCAGTATTTGGATATGCTGAGGGTCTGCTCGGTCTCCGTCTACGCCCAGAAGCAGCGGTGTCTTTGCCAGATTCACTATTAAAGTTATCAGATTCTCCGTTGCGATTTCTTGGACGCTCCCCATTTATATTATCACCGCTAGGTCTTGGGCGACGTTTGGGATTAACAGGACGGATATCGCTTTCGTCAATGTCAATCACCGAATCATTGGTACTAGTGTCTCCGCGTTTGGGACGACGGGAACGGCGCGAATCCGTCGTATCTCCCCTTAATTCGCTAGCCTCAGCCCCATTCGATAGGGAACCACCCATACGACGGGATGTATTGCGATCGCGACGGGGAGCAATCTCACGAGTGGGATCGATCTCAACACGATAATCAGAACCAATGGGCTCTTCATCATCAACTAGGGGGCTAGATGGCGCTCTCCTTGCTTGATTTGCGAGAGCTTGACGTAATACCAAAGACTCCACTGCAAACCAACCTGCAAAACCGACAACCAGCACTTGGGCTAGTTGGGTAGTAATTTCCATCCGAAAATTAAAGGCTAGCAGGATGATGCCATACACCAAGGCGATCGCGGAGAAAAAGATGTCGTGGTCGCGGGCTAGTTCGGGGCGAAAGTTTCGCACAAAATATAAACCCACGCCTCCTAAAGCGGCAACAATTGCCAAAAGTATCATTAGCGGGTTGCCACCGATGTTGATCATGGCTCTATATTTCTCCTAAATACCTGCATTTTGCCGCTATGTAAGCGGTGTTTTTGAGTGGACAATCTTTACGTCAGTATAACAACACAGAGCTATACACTGATGCCAATTTACACTATTAGCAGCAATTTTCATGTCCATCCTAAAACATTAACCTATGGCTGCCGCCAGTTTTGTTAGAACAAAATCAAAACCCCAAAGAGAGTTGCCGCGCTCCGCGCGGCAACTCTCTTTGTTTTATGTCCCGATACAGTTGGCGGCAGCTATAAAACATTAACGGGAGGGCGGAGTTGGTTACTATTTGTCTATTCAGACATTAAAAGCCCTGCATTGCAGGGCTTTTAATGTCTGAATAGACAAATAAGTTAAGACATAGAAACCAGAAGAGTGTTGCGGCGCGTCGCGCCGCAACACTCTTCTGGTTTTTGTTTTTGTCCTAACATAACTGACTACTGCTGCTATAGATACTGAGTAGATAAAAGTAGATAGACAAAATAATGGGATTAACCGC
The DNA here is from genome assembly GCF_006861605.1 of Pseudanabaena sp. UWO310. Taxonomy (NCBI): domain Bacteria; kingdom Bacillati; phylum Cyanobacteriota; class Cyanophyceae; order Pseudanabaenales; family Pseudanabaenaceae; genus Pseudanabaena; species Pseudanabaena sp. UWO310. The sequence continues at coordinate 14,534 of NZ_SELU01000076.1, forward strand.
GACGGATGATTCTGTCTTTTTGGCTAACAATGAGTACTGCTGCAAAAATAAGACCGAGAACTACGCCACCAGCAACGAGGCTAAATAGGAAATTACTTAAGGATTGAGTCATATAGCTTTGTAGGTAAAGTTTTGATATACAGATTAAATACTTAACTTAAATACTTAACATAATTTTAGCATCAGGCGATCGTATAGCTATAGCCAAATAGGTTAAGACATAAAACCCAGAAGAGTGTTGCGGCGCTTCGCGCCGCAACACTCTTCTGGGTTTTGTTTTTGTCCCAACATAACTGGCTACTGCTATAACTTCTATTGCTGTAGCCGCTGGCACTAGGGCAAGGTCGAAAAACAATACGAAAAAAATCAAAAAGCAGCAGCATGTCACAAGGCTATTCACAATGCGATTCACAGTGCCATTTAGTGATTATTCCCTTTGTTTTGAGAGCGCACGATCCAATAACTAATTGATAGGGAAAGTACGGCGATCGCTAAACCCGTTAGGTCACCATCAGCTTTGCTATCAAAAATAACGATTTTCCGAGCTACGGCTGTCAACGCAGTGATCACCACTAGTTCGAGCTGGATTACATGCTGGCGGAGATAGGCTGTGATGTTTTCCATGAGTTCCAATGCAATTAAGACATTGAGGAACATGCCAAATATTTTTAGAAGTGGTGCGGCAAATACGAGGCTAGGATGAGTAAAGAACAAATCAACGATCAAAAATTTAAGCAGATCGAAGAGAGCAACGAAAATCACAAATACTAGGGCGATCGCTAATATTTTGGAGACAAAGTTTTCAATTTTGCCGATCGTACGTAAGAAAATATCGTCTTTGCTTACCATCGTTATAAATTGCCACAAATTCATAACCTGTCGCCTCAATCTCATCATTAATCCCTACCACAATTTTTTTATACCGTCGTATAGCTCAAACCCAATACCAATTCACTGAAGTGAGCCAACACTTCAGTGAATTAAAAAAACAAATCCAGTAAAACAAACCCAGTAAGGTTTTGAGATTGCCAAAATGGCAACGCCATTTTGGGAATTGGTATTAGGCTGCTACGCTTTGGGTCACAGAATAACTGTAATTCCTATATGAAGGATTATATTAAGTAAATGCATAGAATAAAATTGTATATTAATGATAAAATCATAGAATGTAGTCTATGATTTTTTGCCCTTCCTATGAGTTACCGCTTATCTGATTCTCAATTAGCCAGTCATATTACGCTGCATCAGTTGCAGGTATTTGAGGTAGCTGCTCGGCATGGTAGTTATACCCGTGCTGCGGAAGAGCTATTTCTCACTCAGCCCACGGTTTCGATGCAAATTAAGCATCTAACGAAGGCGATCGGGATGCCCTTATTTGAGCAAGTGGGCAAGAAATTATTTTTGACTCAAGCTGGAAAAGAACTGTTCGCAACCTGTCAAGAAATCTTCGAGCATATTTCTCAATTTGAAATGAGTGTTGCGGATATGAAGGGTTTGAAACAGGGATATCTCAAGATTACGGTGGTAACGACGGCAAAATATGTGATCCCACGTCTGCTTGGTCCTTTTTGCCAGCGTTATCCTGGGGTAGAAATTTCTCTAAAGGTAACTAATCATAGTGGGGTTTTGGAAAGGTTATCTGAGAATAAGGATGATTTATATATACTCAGCCAAGTCCCCGATGAGCCTGATGTTAAATCGCATCCTTTTTTGGCAAATCCCTTAGTTGTACTCGCAAATCACGATCACCCCTTAGCGAAGGAAAAAAATATTCCCATTCAGCAGCTAGCCGATCAGCCTTTTATTACTAGGGAGTCGGGATCTGGCACTAGGGCTTATGTTCAGCAATTATTCGACGCGCATAAAATTACGCCTAAGGTCAAAATGGAGCTTGCTAGCAATGAGGCGATTAAACAAGCGATCGCTGGGGGATTGGGGATTTCAATTTTATCGCGGCATACGATCGCCTTGGAAGGTGCATCGGGACAGATCGCTGTTTTGGATGTGGAGAATTTTCCGATCCCCTGTCATTGGTATGTGATTCATCTAGCTGGTAAGCAATTGTCTGTGGTTGCTCAGACTTTTCTAGAATATTTGCAAACCGAAGGCAAACAAATCGCTGAAGACACAACTTGGTAATAGGGCTGTCGCCAAGTAAACCCCCATAATTGAATGGCGGCGCAACGCGCCGCCATTCAATTATGGGGGTTTATGTCCTAAGCAAATCTTACGTTGCTATAAAAGTAATAAAAAAGAGGGATTACTTAGTAATCCCTCTTTTTTATGCAAGGCGGCACCCAGATTCGAACTGGGGGTGAGGGTTTTGCAGACCCCTGCCTTACCACTTGGCTATGCCGCCAGACGGAGAACGATTATAACAAACTAAGGTAATTAGTTGCAAACAAAATATGGAAAATAAGTTGCTATGGTCGAAACTGTCTCAGCTAAGTAGCTAGGCGCAATTAAATATAAAACCCAAAAACCTATAGCGCACGCTGCGCGTGCGCTATAGGTTTTGATTCTGGGTTTTAATTATGCCCAGCTACTTATAGCTGTCGCCAAGTGTATTAGGACATAAATCCCAAGAATTGACTGGCGGCGCGAAGCGCCGCCAGTCAATTCTTGGGGTTTGATTTGTCCTCAGTCAAGTGACTGTAGCTATATTGGAGATTTCATGGGTAAAATCTTGAATCTTCGAGAATTTATAAAAATCCATAATTGCGCCCCAGATAGCTGTGCCTGTGTCAGGCTCGACTCCGCGATCGCCACTCCAAAATTCATCAGCACTAACTTCAAAGCCTAAGACAACTTGGCGCGATTCGTTTAAATATTGAAAACAACATTTTGCCTCCTTGGGCATTTCGGCTTTGTAGCGACCATTGGCAAAGGAGACATCTAGTAAGCAACCAGCGAGGGGTTCGATGTCATTAATGGTGATCTGATTAAGGCGATCGCGATCGCGTCCAGCCCCCGACCATGCCGCAGGATCTTTAAAGCCCCAATATTTCACTTGAATCTTGCCGTCATTTTCCACAAATTGCAAAATGCGCTGACGATAGGGGCGATCGAGGATCAGGGCATTGGCTTGTTCGGCAAAGATGGCAATGCTGCCTAAAACGTTAAATGGTATGGGACGTTGCCACCAGACTAAGTTCACAAACCAAACAGGCTGATCTAATGATTGTTCACGGTTGCTAAACTCTCCTGCCATCCATGATGCGAGGGTTAATAGTTTTTCAGTTGTCATAATTTAATGAAGAGTGCGATCGCTATTTCCAAAATCTTTTATGCAAGATTGATTCAATATCGCGTTCAAATTCCCATGCTTCAGGAAAATTTGTATCTGGATAATCGGCAGTCAGATCATAGAGTGCAGATGAGTAGTTAAAGTCAAACCTTTCATCCCAATTTTCTCTTAAGCTAGGGGCATCTCTAAAAATAAGCTCAATACCGCATCGATAAAAGCTGATGTCACTTAGCCATCTCTCAAATTGATTGGGTAAAGGGACGTATAGCCGTTTGAGCATATTTACAAGCAGGTTTTTTATAGCGTCATCTAAATCTCTTTTGAGGATATAGATTAAGCTTTCAAATTCTTCAATCAGGTTGTCTAAGTCCAGATTGTCAAAATCTTTGACTTTAAGTTTGGCGACATTTTCCTGAACCCAAAGTATATAATCTTGGTCAAATAAAGACTGGCTCATTCTAAATCTTTGCCCGTAAAGTCAAGTGAGTATACTGGAAAAATCTGCAACTGCTTTACTATTTTATCTCCCCCACTAGACTCAGTGAAGGATAATTGGAATTTTCTTGAGGTTTGGATCGATTAAAATCAAGTGGCGATCGCTTTCTTTACAAGCAAAATATCAGCATTAAATTTCTTGTATAATTGAGACTAATCGCAACTAGCAAAATAATATGAAACTTAAAAGAGTCTCTATCAAAGGGCTAAATAATAAAGTTGATTGTGATTGGGATTTTCACGATGACATAAATATTGTCACAGGCATCAATGGCTGTGGAAAAACAACATTTCTAAAACTGTTATGGTATGCAATTTCAGGAAATATCGAGTATCTTATATCTGAAACAAATTTTGAGTTTTTTAAATTAGAAACAAGTCATTTTTCTTTATGTTTAAACAGGAAAGAGTCTGGGTTTGAATGGGAATATATTACCAATAAAATTAAACAAAATGGTATTATTAATTCAGGCGAATATATTTCATCAAGAGAGATTGATTTATTACAGTCTCTAATAATAGAAAGTAACGCATCATCTCTTTTCTTTCCTACTTTTAGGAGGATTGAAGGGGGATACTCAATTATAAATACTGAAACTATACGACGCATTAAACCTCAAGAAAAGAACATTCCTTCCTTTGGTCTGCCAAGCTCAATTCCCTCTCCCATATCAAGACCATTCCCTATGATAGGTATAAATGGAAGATTGCAATTTGAAAGAAATATAGATCATATAAATATAAGTATAAAAGATGAATTTAATAACCTTTCAAATCGTATAAGTATTGGAGCAAATAGATTTATTTGTTCTATATCGACTCATGATCTTGTTTCGTTGTTAAGTTCTCGTCATGCAGATATATTGGAGCAAATTAATAAATATTCAAATGTATTAAACAATTCACTGATTAACAAGATTGAAAGTATAAAATCGGGGATTGAAGATAACAAGGCGGAATCTCTAGCTATTCTTAGTAACTTACAAAAAGAAGCAGCAAATGTCAATAATAAGCGTGATGAACTTCTTATGCCATTCAAAATTTTATCTGAATTGGTTGCAAAAGTAATGCATTATAAAGGTGTAACTTTTGATGGTTTTACTCTTGGAGAATTGATTGATGCTATTGATTCTAGGCTACTTTCATCTGGTGAACAACAAATGCTTAGCTTTCTTTGCTATAACGCATTTTATGAGAACTCAGTAATATTTATTGATGAGCCTGAGCTAAGCTTGCATCCAGACTGGCAGCGTAGATTATTTCCTAACTTGATGAAGCAACAGTCAAGTAACCAGTTTATTGTGGCTACACATTCTCCTATGATTTACTCTAAATACTCAGACAAAGAAATTATACTTTCATCGGAGAAAGGTGAATGAGTCAAGGAAAGTATCTTTCTGAAGATGAAATTGTAGATTTATTGAGAGAAACATCACTTCCCACAATTTTAGTCGAAGGCAGTGACGACTTAGCGGTATATAACAGGTACTTAGAAAGCAAGATTAATATTGAAGATGTTGATGTTTTACCTTGCCAAGGAAGACCAACTCTTCTCAGGATTTTTCAAAGAAGAGCAGAATTTAAAAATGCTAAAGTAGTCTTTGTCTCAGATAAAGATATGTGGTTCTTTTTTGGGGTTCCAAAAGAATATGAAAATCAAATAGTATTTACAGATGGATATTCATTGGAAAATGATATTTATGTTGAACAAAGTTTTAAAAGATTATTAGACAAAGAAGATATAAAAAAGTTTGAGAATTTAATTAAACAGCTATCAATTTGGTTTGCATTTGAAGTCAATAGATACCAAGAAACTCTTGAGTCAAAATGTGATGTTAATACAGATAGGATATGTCCAGATGATTTTCTCTGTCCTAATTTTAAGCAAACAATTAATTTTGTCGATCCGCCTCAAGAACTTGTAGATCTTATTCATCGTGAATATGCTAGGGCATTACGTGGTAAAAACTTATTTCAGGCTTTATTAAGGTTCCTGACTCGTCGAACATCAAATTATAGTCGAGCTAATCTTCTTGAGCTTGGTTCAAAGGTGCTTGATAATCCACGAATAGAAATTCTGGTTAACAAAATTGTGGAAAAATTTCAAGAATATCCCTAAGTAATAACCTCGATAGTTAGCTAACACGATGTCCAAACGATGCAAAAATAGTAGATCGATTCTACTGGAGAAAGATTAGGTGTCGGACAAATTTGATTACGATTTGATCATTATTGGTGCTGGCGTAGGTGGACATGGCGCAGCCCTCCATGCCGTCGCCTGTGGCTTAAAAACAGCGATCGTCGAAGATGGCGTAATGGGCGGAACCTGCGTCAATCGTGGCTGCATCCCCTCCAAGGCATTGCTCGCCGCTTCGGGACGGGTGCGCGAAATGCGGGCAAAGTCTCACCTTAAGGCGTTAGGCATTGAGGTCGGTGAAGTAAATTTCGATCGCGGCGCGATCGCTAGTCATGCCGATAACTTAGTCCTGAAATTGCGAGGCGACTTGACCAATAGCCTCAAGCGATTAGGAGTAGATATTTTAGAAGGGCGTGGTCGTGTGGCAGGCGTGCAGAAAGCTAGCGTTGGCGATAAGACTTATACCGCTAAAGACATTATTCTTGCGACAGGTTCCGAGCCATTTGTGCCTCGCGGGATTCAAATCGATGGCAAAACTGTCTACACCAGCGATCAGGCTGTGCGTCTAGAAACCTTACCTCAATGGGTCGCCATTATTGGTAGTGGTTACATCGGTCTGGAATTTGCCGATGTTTATACAGCGCTGGGTTCGGAAGTGACGATGATTGAAGCTCTCGATATTTTGATGCCTGGCTTCGATCCTGATATTGCCAAGATTGCGGAGCGCGTACTTCTCAAGCCTCGCGATATCGAAACGAGAACGGGTGTATTCGCTACCAAGATTACCGCAGGTTCTCCCGTCAAGATTGAACTGACCGATGCAAAGACCAAGAAGGTTGTGGAAGTTCTGGAAGTAGATGCTTGCTTGGTTGCCACAGGAAGGATTCCGCTTACTAAGGATCTTGGTTTAGAAAGCGTAGGTATTGCGCCAAATCAGCGGGGATTCATTGATGTGGATGACACAATGGCGACTTCCGTTCCCCATCTTTGGGCGATCGGGGACGCGACGGGCAAGATGATGTTGGCTCATGCTGCCTCGGCGCAGGGCATTGTGGCGGTAGAAAATATCTGTGGTCGGGCAGCTACAGTTGATTATCAAAGCATCCCTGCGGCAGCATTCACCCATCCTGAAGTCAGCTTTGTCGGCTTGACCGAACCACAGGCGAAGGAAAAAGGCGCAGCCGAAGGCTTTAAGGTGGCTACCGCCAAGTCTTACTTTAAGGGCAATTCCAAAGCGATCGCTGAGGGAGAAACCGAAGGTTTAGCCAAGATTGTTTATCGCGAAGATACGGGCGAACTCTTGGGCGTGCATATCATCGGTATTCATGCTTCGGACTTGATTCATGAAGCCTCGGCAGCAATCCGCGATCGCCAAACGGTACAGAAGTTAGCGACGATTGTTCACGCTCACCCAACGCTTAGCGAAGTCTTGGATGAAGCCTACAAACGCGCCGCCCATATCTAAATAAAAAAGCATCCCGAAGGGGTGCTTTTTTATTGAATTTTGAAGGTTGAGAATCTTATGCAGTACGATATAGTCCAATCTGAAAATGCTCAAAAAATGACAATTAAAGGGAAACCTGAAGTCATTATTATGGTGATTTTAAGTGTTTGGGGTTCAGCTTGTATGGCTCCATTATTTTCTTTTCCATTTATTGCCTATGACAGCCTCAATTCCATAGGGACAAAGACCCTAAGCTGCGAGCATAATGCACCCAAAAAAGTTATTTGTAAGCAAACTGCCGATCGCTTTTTTGGATATGCCAAGCCTGAAGAAACGACATGGCAAAATGTTACTAAAGCTGATTTTCATTTGGTTACCCGTAAAAAGGGTAGTGACCAGCAATGGATTACCTTAAAAACGAATGAGACAGAAATAATTATATTTAGAGATCGCCTATCCTCTAGCCTTAATATGGAGGCTGAAGAGTTAGCCTCATGGGTAGAAAAGTTTAATAAATTTGTTGATTCTGGTAGCGGGAAAATAGAGTTAATTTATCCTGCCAGTCAACAATGGCAAGTGCTAGTCTTCCCCTGTTTGCTTTTATTATTTCCTGCGATCGAGATATTGCTAACTTATTTTTTATTGCAATGGCATTGTTTAACTTTTGACCGCAATGCACAATCTTTAATTTGGGAAGTACAAACAATTTTTGGCAAGCGGAATTATCAGTTTTTACTGACAGATATCCAAGAAATTAAAATGACTAAGGTAAGAGGAAATAAAGGTGGAACTTTTTACTATATTAAAATCTATATTTATGGCAGAAAAAGCCCGATCGCACTAGTTTCTAACTCGATCGCAACTGCTCAAAATATGGCTCAAAGTTTAGGTGTTTTTTTACAGATTAACGTGCAAGATTTTTTAAATCAAAAACCCCAAAGATGAGTGGCAGCGCTTTGCGCCGCCACTCACCTTTGGGGTTTATTACCGCCACTCATCTTTTTTTGATTCGTTTGAGCGGAAATGGGTGTAATTGAGATAGGCTATGACTTGTGAGCGACCCTAAATATTCTCGATTCAATTTTATTCCAAGTTACTGGTGAAATAGCGATCGCTGCATTTTTGCACTGCACCATCAACAAATTTGCGTAGAGATAATTCTCTAAATTTTCAATTTCCAATAAAGAAAGATGATTGGAATCCAAAGGTAGATACAGAGTTTGCGCCCAAGTAAGGCTAATTTGGCTGCGAAACTGTTCGCGCACTTCTATAGATTGTTCGTAATTAGGAGCTTGAGCGTATAAATTATCTAATTTAGAGCGCAAGTTCTGAAAGTTAATTTGTCCCGAATCAAATTCAACCGAAACTAAGGCTTGCTCGAGCTGATTGCACAGTTGGCTGGCTAAATTTATTTCTGTTACACTATCAAAATCAAGGGCATGAGAAAGACTTAGAGAAAGTTCTGCCTCAAAAACCCTGTCGAAATCTAGGGATGCATCAAACATCTCATAGAGTTTCCTTGCGATCGTCAGCACTCTCATTAAACTTAGCGCAGGAGCCAGCTTGGTTAAAAAGCGAGGACGCGCCACAAATAAAGCGACAATCCGCTTTGATACATCTTTGAAGTCTCCTGTCGCGTAGGCCGCAGATCTCTCTAGCCAGACCAACAGTTTATTCAGCTTTGGTTGATTGATATAGGTAGTAATTTGAACTTCCATGTCTAATAACAACTCTTCCACATTGCCATTGCTCATTCCTGCGAGAAAAAGAAAAACATTCTGCCAATGGCGATCGCTTAAATGATGGGTAACTAAGGATTTAGTTTTGTGATGCCGATATACATACAAGGCTACAAAATATTCTTGGAAAGCAATATGACTAAAGGTAAAGACCATTCCATCAACAGAATTAATGATTTTACAGATTCCCAATTGCTGAAAAACTTCTAATATCATGGGGATAGATAGTTCTTGAAATTTTTGCAGATAGTTACCCAGTAAGTCCTGTAGATAATTGGTTATTACCTCCAAGGTGAACTCCAGTTGATGCTTTTCAAATCCTCGGTAAGCTATATCGATTAATATCAGCTCTAAGATGTCAGTGCTCAGGTTATTAACTACTTCCGTACAGTTGAGATGCTGTTTGATTACTTGTTCTTCTAAGATGAGATTGATGCTTTTTTTGTAAAGTCCGCTGACATTACTAGGAATGCTATATCGGCGATCGCATAGTAATAGACAGAGTAGCGATAGACTCAAGGGCGATTTAGCCAACTCTCTAGCGATGTCATTGATTTGCAAAAGTTTCCAGCATCGCTGCGCCGCTTCGGAGGCAGGATCGTCTGCCGCATCCTGTTTCGTTTCTTGAGTCAGTCCATTTATGCCTATTTGATTAACGGTACACCACTTATGGATATATTCCTGAACATGGAGATCTCCCCAAGGCAGAAGTTCGACCTCTAGGAACTGACCGAGGCTATTCTCGTAGCAATTTAATCGACTAGAAACAATATAGCGATTGCGCGGATAAGTGCTGACAAACTCAGTAACAAGATGGGATAGCTGTTTATGCGATAGAACCGATTCGTTTAAACCATCAATCAAAATCAGTAATTCCCCTCGCTCCAACATCCAGATCGCCAGTTCCTGTGGCTCAGGAAATCCACACCTTTCAAACTCTTCGGCGATCGCTAACAACAAAGTATCGGTGTTGCTACAAAACCTTCGCATTTGCAAAAAAACAGGCAAGAGATCGTATTTGTATCGGCTCTTGGGATAACGCAAAGCCTCAGACCCAATGTATTTTAAAAAAGTGGTCTTGCCAGCAGCAGGAAGTCCCAAAACCATCAAATATTCTTCTTCATTCGCAAGGTTTAATCCCAATAGATTATTTCCTTTACAATAAGCACTGCGTTGCAGAGCGCGAGTAAAGGATTCCTCCATATCGTCCACCGACTCAAAACTACGAATCGAAGTGTAAGCACAGAATTTCTGTGCGATGTAAATTGAAGCTAAAGAAGTGGGCTGATGCATCCCAATCAGTTGGATGGATGTATGGGATTCAGCATAGCTTTTGATATAACGCAGAATTGCCCTAGAAATAGTATGGTCAAGATACGCACGATCATACCTACAGCCACGATCGCTAATCTTTTCAGCAAACCCTGATAATATCGCTTCAAATCTTTTGACTAATTCACGAATGCCATATTCTTGTTTTATTTCTATTGCCATTCTCAAACATTCCCAAATAACAGCTAAAAGACACTCAATTAACAGACACTCAATAATTATTTAACCTGAGCAAGCCATTGACCCCCATTGCCCCCCTCTGTATAGCAGTTTTTAGCCTATTCCCACCTATAACTTGCAGATACCTACAGTGTTTATTTGTAGTATAGCAATCCTAAATGCTCTGTGAAAGCTCTCCCCAAAAGGGAGGTGCTTCCACAAACCCAAAAATCTACAAATAATTTAGGGCTGCTATATTTATTTGTAATATTTATTTGTAATATTTATGACTCATCATAAATATTGTATAGCAATCCTATTTTATTTGTGAAATTAAATAATTGACTATTGTCTCTTTCTTAAATTATTTAGGATGGTAATATTATATGGAATCGCAGTGCTGTAAATTATGGGGAGTAATTATGCTGCGATCGCTAAAATCATTTTTCCTATCTCCATAGAGACAAGCAATTCTCAAATCTAAACAATTGTTTCCTAAAAAATATGATTTCTGCACTCATTTCTAAAGAATGCATTTTTATTATTGGTAATATCTTGCAATAAGTCTACAAAAAATATAGTGAATTTCTCCATTGATTTATATTATAGCTACAGTCACTTGAATGAGGAAAAATCAAAACCCCAAGAATTGAGTGGCGGCGCAAAGCGCCGCCACTCAATTCTTGGGGTTTATGTCCTAATACACTTGGCGACAGCTATAACAAGCGCTATGAGTC
>NZ_SELU01000077.1:0-24269 GCF_006861605.1 Pseudanabaena sp. UWO310
CTATATTTAGAATGCATGGGTTTGAGTCGATAAAGTCTGCTATCGACCAAATATCTCACAATATACCTGCCATGTCATCTTTACTCTTTTAATCTCTCTATTACCCATTCTTGAAACAGCCCTGCCCTTAAAAAGGGGGAAGAAGAAAATTCTCCCTTTTTAAGGGGGCTGGGGGGATCTAAAACAGTTCTTAATCGGTTCTAAGCAAAAACTAAATTTAACAATATGAGGTGGTTATGTCACGGGATTTTATTACTAAGTATCAAGAATTGCGGGTATATCAATTGGCGTTTGAGGCGGCGATGTCTTTGCGAGAATTGGAATATGAGTTGCCAGAGCGTGAAAAAACTTTACTAGCGGAACCGATGTTGCTTGCCGCAAGGTTGGTTTTTATCCATGTGGCGGCAGCTTGGCACAAACGCTATGCTTATCGCGCTTTTATTACAGGTATTAGTGAGGCGGCGGCGCAGGCGGCTAAAGCTCAGTCATGGATTGAGTTTGCTGTGACCTGTGGCTATTTCGATGCGGAAAAGGGGCAGGAGATCTATCGTCAATATGATGAGATTATTACGGCTCTAGGACGGATGTCTGAGAATGCCAGTGCGTGGCTGGTGCGAGGTAAATAGTGATGTTGCAACGCTCTCAGTTGAAAATAGCGATCGTGGGTGGGCATCCCAGTATTTATCGCGAGGTCAGCCAAGCTTTGCGGGAAAATTACGGTTTAAGTCATTGGGTTGAGTTGCCTTCGTTTAGCAAACTCGGTGTTGGGGGCAGCAAAATCAAGGCAAAGATCCTTTACTGCGATCTCATTTTTATCCTGACTTGCTATATGCGTCACGGTCAAACTGATGCGGTTGCAGCGCTAAAGCGATCGGGGGCGATTTCTGGTAAGGTGATTTTGCTTTGCTGTCGGGGCAGAACTGGTGTAATGCGGGCTATTTTGCATAATGTTGACCTTTTGTGTGAGGTGGCATAGACTATATTTCATTGACCCAGTTCTAGGGGTCAGCCAGTACCTTGAAAACCGCATAACTTCGTCAACCCCAAGAACTCGCTCTCCCAGTAAGGGTTTGAGCCTGTTTTGAAGGAGCCTTATTGAAAGCTATTCTCAATAATTTGACAATTTTCTTACCCCCAAGAATTTTCGTGTTGTCAAATGCGCTCTAGGTAAGCCCTCCAGAAGCCGAGTGGTTTCAAATTTTTTACCCCGCAAGGGGACGGAAACGAAACGTGTTTTGAAATAAAGACCCGCTCACATGTTTCAAATTTTTTACCCCGCAAGGGGACGGAAACCAGCATTTGATTGGTAGGTACCAGTCAATAATAGTTTCAAATTTTTTACCCCGCAAGGGGACGGAAACGTTAGCTTGTAGCCAAAGAATTGCGGAATTCCTGTTTCAAATTTTTTACCCCGCAAGGGGACGGAAACACTTGAATTTCGTCCTGTTTGAATCCTTGGTTTCCCTGAGGTTTCAAATTTTTTACCCCGCAAGGGGACGGAAACTGTGCAGGTTGATTTAGGAAGTTTATTATAAACGTTTCAAATTTTTTACCCCGCAAGGGGACGGAAACCATTTTCATTGTCATTGTCATTTTCATCAGATGAGTTTCAAATTTTTTACCCCGCAAGGGGACGGAAACAATCGCCAGCTAGAACAGATCCAGTGAATAGCACAGTGTTTCAAATTTTTTACCCCGCAAGGGGACGGAAACATGACTTGACGTACCAAACTTGGAGCTTGGTTGTTTCAAATTTTTTACCCCGCAAGGGGACGGAAACTCTTTATTAAAAATAAAGTAGGTTGCGTTAGTTAAAAGTTTCAAATTTTTTACCCCGCAAGGGGACGGAAACTACTATTCAAGATTTGGAAGTTCTGAATCAATCAAATACAGTTTCAAATTTTTTACCCCGCAAGGGGACGGAAACCAGTATGACCTCAGCAACCACAGACACCCTAGAAAGTTTCAAATTTTTTACCCCGCAAGGGGACGGAAACCTGAAGATTGATTAATACCTACTCCAGATGCAGATGTTTCAAATTTTTTACCCCGCAAGGGGACGGAAACACGAATCATACCACTTAACATTTAGAGAATTCCAGTTTCAAATTTTTTACCCCGCAAGGGGACGGAAACTCGTTTTGATACCAAAACTTTGAACTTTCAGTTCCGTTTCAAATTTTTTACCCCGCAAGGGGACGGAAACGTTCACGGGTGCTGGAGTAGCAGTTTGGTTTCCTGGTTTCAAATTTTTTACCCCGCAAGGGGACGGAAACAATCTTTAATTGTATAAAGACCATTATTTTGTTGATGTTTCAAATTTTTTACCCCGCAAGGGGACGGAAACTTAACGAGATTACTGAAACAGCTCCAGTAATCAAGTTTCAAATTTTTTTACCCCGCAAGGGGACGGAAACGGGAGGGAAAGATCGAAGAATGAAGATCGAAGAGGAAAAAAAAGACGAAAAAAGAAATAAATATTGTTGACGGCAAAAACAAAAGATAATAGTTTTCCGAGGAATTTAAGCTAAATTCGATCTTCTTTCTTCATTTTTCCGTCTTTAGTTCGCGGGGACGGAAACGGGAGGGAAAGATCGAAGAGGGAAGAAAAGACGAAGAAATAAAAAATATTAGTGACAAAGAATAGAATAAGATAAGAAATAATAATTTACTGAATCCTAAAGCCAAATTCAATCTTCAGTCTTCCGTATTCATTTTTTTCCTTGGAATGCTCCCTTTACCTCAAGCTAGTAAAATTTAAGGCTAAAGATCGCCTTCTCCAAATTATTCTTTGGTAAAGCAATGCGTAAAACTATCGACTCCCTCGCCAAGCCTAATAAATATCCCATCATCTTCTTTGTCTTTACCCTAATTCTCAGCATCGCTGCCAACGGATTATCGACACTGCTCCTTGATACCCTCGGCACATGGTTAGAGACAAAATTGTCGAAGCCATATATCAAGATGCAAAGGAAAATTACGATCTGTATGATTCAGACATCATCGCTGACTATACTGGTGGCACAAAATCCATGACCGCAGGACTAGTCCTCGCCTGTGCTAGTCCAGATCGTCGATTACAATATGTCCTTAGCGACTATATTGATAATAAACCTGTCAATCCCAAAGTGATGGAGATCAAACTCTCCTATAGCCTTAAACCAGTCAAGACTTACTAAGCACTCCATGTCAAGCCCCAAGAGACCAGCGATCGCCCAATGGACAGACGACACCGAAATCGTCAGCATCACTCTGAGCTTAAGAGCGATCGCTGACATTGAATTATCCCCCAACTACACCACCGCATTCCATGCATGGTTTCTCCATCAAGTCCGCGACAGCGATCCACAACTTTCAGCCTATCTCCATGATGGACAATCCGAAAAAGCCTTTGCTATATCTCCTCTCAATGGCAAACTCGAACCGATAGCCAATACCTTCCTTGCTAAAGCCGATAGTACCTATACTTGGACAATCTCCGCCCTATCCAAGTCTCTATGTGCATGGTTGCAAACTTGGTACAGTAATCATCCAGAGACGATTAATCTTTACAAAGGAAATTTCGCGATCGAGCAGATCGACATCAATCAACCACCTACTACCTACAATAACCTCTGGTCAGCTTCATCAAATCTAGATTCAAGATTTACACTTGCTTTCTTAACTCCTACTTGCTTTCGCAGCAAAAATCACCATTTACCCTTACCCATTCCCACCAATATCTTCCATAGTTATCTCCGTCGATGGAATGACTTTGCTCCCGAAGCTTTTCCTCAAGAAGAGTTTTTAGCATGGATTGAAAAGGTAGTTTATATAACTAACTACGATCTTGAATGCACTAAAGTTGCTGTTGCGAAACAGGGCTATGTGACTGGCTTTACTGGTACTGTCGAATTTGCGATCGATCTCAAAGCCTCTCGTAATTCTGATTTTGAAAGGTTGCTCTCGGCATTAATTAAACTCGCTAATTATTGCGGTACAGGGCATAAAACCACCTTTGGGCTGGGACAAACGAGACAGATTGGGAAGAACGAAGTCGGAAGTAGGAAGAGTGAAAAAGAAAGAATTACAACCACTCCTATTCAAGACCATTTAATTAAGAGAATTGCGGAACTAACGGATCTATTCCTGCAAACCAAAAAACGACAAGGCGGCGATCGCGCTCAGAACACCGCTACTGTCTGGGCAACCATCTTAGCCCGTCGCGAATTAGGCGAAAGCTTGAAGGCGATCGCGAGCGACCTCAATATGCCCTATGAAACGGTCAGAAAATATGCCCAAGCCGCACGTAAAGCGATCGAGGCTTTAGAATCGAACAGAATCGAACTTGAGACTGTAGCTTCAGTTTCATCCTTATAGCAAAGGCAAATAATGCATCAACTCTTGAGTTGTCTCATCTATCATTCTCTGTCTAAGAGAAATTGGTGCTAAAACCTCCCCATTGGGTCGCCAGTCTCGCAATCTTTGAATAATATTAATGTCATTCGGGCGAATTAAAGCTTGATAGTAGCGATCGCTGGGACTACGTTGTTTGAGAATAGCTAAAATACTTTCTCTATCATGGGCATTAGATATAGCTTTTTGGATCAAAGGTGAAATCTGATTATAGGGAATAGATTTAAAGGTGGGATGACGCACTGTGTTATCCACATACCAACGCGCAAAATCTTCTGAAAAGCGAATTAATAAAAGTTGTGGTTCTTCATAAAACTTAAAACCCCACGCTTTTTGTAACTCTATCTGCACTACTTCAGGTGTCGGTAACTTGCCACTATTACGTAATTGTTTTAAATGTTTAGGAACTTCGCGATCGCCCCAAGCGAGAATTTTTAGGCTTTTAGAAGTAATCCGATCTAGACGATAATTGTGCCAACCCATATTACCGTCAGGATCGATACCATAGGCACTGAGGTATTTAGCACGACGCAGATAGTTAATACAGACAGGATAAGCGGTGATCTGCTTAATATCACTCGAAAATCTGGACAACTCATTCGGATTTATTGGCAAAGATTGAGTAATACTTGTTGAGGTTAATTTAATCACTTCATAATCAAATTGAATCACACCACTATCGGCAGTATGCCAAAGATCGGCTAATTGCTTGTGATAATCATCTACTCGATCTTGTACATTAACAGGCAGAATGTAATCGAGATTAACAAAAGTATGGGGCAGTTTTTGATGTTGTGATAGCAAGCGATCGCCATCTTGTTCGGAAACCAATAACTCTGAAAGAGAATCTAGCAATAGCTCTAGATTTGGCTGCACCATTGAGAGTGTATCAAGAGCAACTAGCAGATCAAGACATTGCTGGCGCGATAGATTTTGACTTAGCCATGAATTAACTATCGGCAATTGAGAAGGCGATCGCTCAGTGAAAAATCCCAAATAAAGATCAGGTGGTAACTGAGGTAAAAGATCAACAGCCAAAATTTGAAATTCGCCTCTAGGAAGAACTTTTAGCCACCCAAGTCGTGCTAACTTCTCTAAATCTGCCCTTATAGAACGATGCACAGTGGCAAAGGGGAATTGGGATAGTTCGGCTTCCAATTGCTGCTGATCAAAACCTGTGAGTAATTGGAAATGCAATTGCGTATCCTTTGTGATATGCAACCAATTATTTAAAGACTTTGCACAAATACAATGGCGATCGCCACAGCCATTGACAAAAGTTTCAGCCTTGAATTTATCAGAAATAGGATGATGCCGAGTATATAGGCGATCGCGTAGGTCTGGATAATGAAACAGATCGGGCAACAGGCGATCGCGATAAATCATTCCTAAAATCACCCAAAACCGCACCGCCCGACTCATACTACTCGCCAGATTACCCTGCACTAACCAATGTAGGATTTGGATAGTCGGTGCGCTTTGAAAAATAGCCGTGATATCAGATGACATAAATCCTTAATTGAATACCCATCTTCAATGATGCCCTATAGTGACAACAAATATACTTAATTGCACTCCAGAATGCTAGACAGAAAATTAACAAGATCAAGTAATTTCAATCATCTGCATAAATAGCCCAGTTTTCTTAATCTTTCTTGACTATTATGAAGTATTTAGCCCAATTATACTCTTTCAGTCTAAACTTATGACAAGTAACTTGCAGTGGCTCTCACTCATGGCTATTCCCAAAATTCAGTTATTTCTAACTGCCAAAAAATCTGTTAATGGACTTGCCTATCAGCAGTTAGAGATTGAGATCCTTACCCCTGATCGTGTGATTAATCCTGCCGATCTGATTGGGTTAGAACTTCCTTCTGGTGTGGATACTAGTAATGGCGTAGTGATTTCAGGACGAGCCCCAATCTGGCTCTATGCTTACTTTGTTAATGAGTTGCACCCGACTAAGTGGGTGGCTTGTTATGACCCGCGTATTTCGGGCGGCGTTGTAGTGGCGACCCATAGTAATCAAGTAACTATTGGTCAGATTATTACTGAATCTCAATCCAGCGAAGTCCAGCTATGTCCAGCCCTGATGATTGTTGGTCCCCCGAATAGCGGCAAAAGCGTGTTATCCCATGCCTTATTTAAAACCTTGCTACAGGAAAACTCTCATGTGTATTTACAGAGAGCAAATTGGGATGGGGAGGGGAACTGGACAATAGAGCTAGGGGATGAAGAGCAAGCAGAAATAATGAAGGTTTCTAACAAAGGGGAATTAACCCAAGGCTTTTTTCCCTATCATGCTCAAGCAATTTTAGAATTACGCCGCCAAAAATCTTTAGTAATTGTCGATATTGGCGGAATGGTACAACCTGAAAAGCAACCGATTCTTGAAGCTTGCTCTCATTATCTGATCGTTAGCTCCAATTCCGATGAGGTGATTAAATGGCATGAATTTTGTCGCGATCGCGTTAATCTCTCTACCGTTGCCGTGATTCACAGCACTTTGGAGACTTGTGAAGAAGTCAATCAATCGCAATTCTATTTAGAAATGACCTGTGGCGCTTGGTTAATGGGTCAGTCTCGCGCTGTTCCTGATGAGTTATTAAAGAGAGTGCGATCGCTTCTTTTGGAACGTTAAATCAAATTATTCGCTCAACACACCGATTTCTCATCGCTCTGAGTTGAAGGTGGAGATATACGATCGCAAAATCGCTGTTTTCAGTCAGCAGGATCTGAGTAATTTAGGTCAAAAACTTCTAAATAGAGTAAAACAAAATGACTAATTCAAATGTTAATCCTATAACTACGGCTCTTGCTTGGTGTCAGGGCTGGGGCGATCACCGAGAACCGCAATTCGCTCCCGAAGTCTTGCAGAATATGCGTCAAGCCCTTAATAATGGCGAAGAAGTTTCTATACAAGTGCGCTCACTAGTCGATCAAGTTAAGCAATTACAAAATATTAGTCCTAAATATTTCCCTAATACCATTCAGGAATTGCAGGAGCAATATGCAGAACTCTGGAATCAACAAACTAAAGTCGGTTTGGTTTATGGTGGTGCAACTAAAATTAAACAGTATGTATTTGAAGCCGCGAAACTGTCAGACATTCGCGGTGCATCAGCATTGCTTGATCGCATTAACCTAATTGATATTCCTGCATTTTTTGGACATTACGATCAGGGAGTGAAGAAATCTCTAACTGTTGAAAAGTGGCTAAAAGATAACTTCCCAAACCTTAGCAATGCTCTAATTCCTGAATTATTAATTTATTACAAGGGCGGTAATGTCTTAGCATTCTGCCCTGCGGCTCTTGTGGATGATCTTGCCAATGCGATCGAGCGCCGTTATACCGAAGAGACACTTACAGCTAATTCCTGTGCAGTGGGTCAGACTTTTGATTTATTAGAAGTTCGTTTTGGTCTACTAAATAATGCGGAAAACTTCTGGCTAGATAGCTATCTCAAGTCGAACAACTATCAAAATCCATTAGTTGAATCCTATTTTGGCAGTTGCAAAGATACGGACGGTAAAACTAAGTCACAACAGAAATTGCGAGAAGCTTTTGCAGAGCGCAAGAACTTTAATGAATTGGTGACGAGTTTAGCGATCGCTTTTAATCAAAGACGCGCAGGAAATGTCGCTAGAGATCGTCCTAGTCGTGCCTATCCACCGATATTTGAGACGCATCCCTATCTAGTCAGAGATGAAAGCGATCGTCGTTCTGCGATATTTCAAGCCAAAGAATTAGGGGATCAGCCACGGATGTCGGAAGCATTGGCACGCAAGCGCTTAATTGGTCAAGTTGCTAAGCGTGATGCTAATCGCCAATGGTATGAGAAGATTGGATTTGATTGGGTATCTAGAAATGAACAAATTGATAGCTGGGTCAAGAAGTTTACCAAGTTTATTGAAGATTCATCTTCTAAACTGCCTTATCCTCAAGATCTAAATATTCAAGAAACTTTATCACTGCGAGAGATTGGACAGATTAGCAATGGATTTGTGGGCTATATCTACGCAGATGGTAATAATATGGGCGGATATATCCAGAAGTATATCCAAACCCCTGAGCAATATCGACAATTTAGTGACGATATTTTTGAAGCAACTGAGCAATCAGCCTATTATGCTCTAGCGCAGCATTTGCAACCTGAAATAGTCGATCGAGAAATGGAATCGGGGCATAATCGCAAGGTATTAGTGCATCCTTTTGAAATTATTGCGATCGGTGGTGATGATGTTTTGATAATTGTCCCTGCGGACAAAGCACTAGCGATCGCTGAAACCATTGGTGAGAAGTTTGAAGAAATCCTCAAATCTAAGGGCAGATATGCAATTCCTGAAGGCAAGAAACCTACAAAAAATAGTTTTCAGCGCTATCAAAATGGGTACATTAAACCATCAGAGTCAATTCTGAGTACATCTTTGGGTGTGTTAATTACTGCGGAGAATACTCCCATTTACTATGCTGAAAATTTAGTCAATCAATTGCTGAAATCTGCTAAGGAGAAAGCAAAGTACCTAAAAGCAAAACATGGATATCATGGCGGAACTATTGATTTTCTTTCCATGAAATCTGTTACGATGCTGTCATCTAATATCAAAGATTTTCGGAAAGAAGGACTCACCAAAGAGAATTTACGCTTTTATGCAGCACCCTATACTTTGCATGAGATTGGTGGATTAATTGAAGTGGTTAAAACTTTGAAAAAAGCTAATTTTCCACGATCGCAACTCTATCAACTGCGAAACCTATTAGAAAACGGCAAGCAAACCGCCATTATCAACTATCGATATTTTCGAGTTCGACTCAAGGATGGACAATCGGAACTTAAAGAGCACTTTGAAGAAGCTTGGTGTAGCGCTAAAACCAATGACGGTAATCTTGCGCCTTGGATGTCAACTGATCAGAAAGATGCAAAAGATAGAACCATTTATGAAACAATTTGGCGTGATCTAGTTGATATCTATGACTTTGTGGAAGACACAGAAACAGTCTCAGAAGAAATGCTAGAGGAGGTAAATTCATGATTACATTAGCGACATTACGCAATCCCACCACTAGCATTAATCTCACAGCCACCATCGACTCAGCGCTCTGTGTTGGTGCGGGCGGCTCATCGGGTTCACTAGCGGACAAACCGATTATTCGCAATGCTGATAAGAAATTGCTAATTCCTGCATCACAACTGAAAGGCAGATTGCGCCATGAGTGTGAAAAGCTCACAAGAGCATTGAAATGGAGTATTTGCGAATCGCCGAAAGCGGAAACCATGTGTCCACAGAGGGCAGGGTTATCTGGTAATTTTCAGCGTGAGCAATATTTGGCTTCAGGGTATGAAGATCGAGAACAGGATAGGCAACATCATTGTTTGATTTGTCAGATTTTTGGCAATCCTGTTTTGAATTCACAAGTTCTCTTCGATGATTTAATCTGTACAGAAGACCCTGAAAACTTGTCTGAAGTAATTCGCCCAGGGGTAACAATCAATCGCCGCCGCCAGACTGCGGAAGAGAATAAGCTCTATTTTCTAGAGACTTCGCCCGCTAATGCTCAGTTACAGTTTCAGGGGCAAATACATTTCTTGCACAATTGTCCAGACTTTGGTAAGGCGCTAATCTATGCGAGTTTGCAACATATTAACGCTCTCGGTGGTAGTAAGTCATCGGGATTAGGGTGGCTCACTTGGGAAATTGAATCGACCGATATCGATGATTCTGTATGGCAGTTTTTAGCAAAGGGAGGTGAGGCATGAATAGAATTGATTTAGAAATAAAGGCACGATCGCCTTTAGCGATCGGTAAACAAAAACCAAGTAGTTCAGTCAGTGAAGCCGATGAGTATATCTCAGGCTCTGTAATTCGTGGTGCGATCGCTGCCCAAATCTTGCAACAATCGGGTCATAGTTCTAACGACTTTTCTACCAATGGCGGTGATTTTCAAAATTTATTTTTAGGCGATCGTCCCGCCATATTTCAAAATGCTTATCCTGCCTTTGTTAATCCTCAAATCGCAGTACAGGTAATGCCCTCAACAGTGTTAAGTTCAAAAAACCAATCTGGATTTAAGCCTGAAAACAACGGTGTATTTGATACTCTGATTGATCGCTTTTGTGCAAAAGCATACGGTCATTTGTACGATCCTAACTGTCCGACAGATGGCGATCGCGTTGATGCTTTTACTGGGTTCTATGGTATTGCTAATGGTAAATATTACAAGCCCTTAGTTGATAAACGCCTATTAACCAGAGTGGGCATCAATCGCCGCCGGGCCGTTTCTGAAGAACAAATTCTTTACAGCATTGAGGTCATGAATGAATTAAAAATTCCTTCTAAGCCCCATAAAACTGAACCTAGTATTTATCGCAGTTCTATTTATGTTGATGATGCCGATCTCGCAGCTAGTTTGCAGCAATTCATTCATGCTAATTCGCAACAATTTCGATTTGGTGGTTCTGCTTCGAGAGGTTTGGGTAAAACAGAAATAACGGCAACCCTAGCTAAACAGACAAAACCTGATCTAGATCAACGAGTGAGTAGTTTCAACGAGAAATTAACAAAACGATGGAAAGATTGGCAGATTTTTGGTAAGTCTCAAGAAGATGTCACAAAAAATCGTAAATTCTTTACTCTAGATTTACAATCCGACGCGATTCTCACCGATCAGTGGCGGCGAACTACGGTAATTTCTGAGGCAATGCTCAAGCAATTTACAGGTATTGCCGATCCTAGTCTCAAGCTCCACGTTGTGTATAGCAGTTACGACTATCGATCTGGTTGGAATGCTGCATGGGGTTTGATGAAAGATGTTGAATTAGTGACTAATCGAGGAGGTGTTTATTTATTTAGCGTGGAGGTTAATGAGAAGGGCGATCGCTTTGCTGAATGGCTAGAGGCATTAGAGCTTTTAGAGATTAAAGGATTAGGCGATCGCACTTCCGAAGGTTTCGGTCAAGTTCAAGTTTGCAATGATTTTCATTTAGTATTAAGAGAGGAATCAGTATGACAACTACACAAGGAATAGATACAACCACGCTCAAAGTTCAAAGCGGCATTCGTCAAGCCGAAGATGAATTAGTAAAAGCAATTCAAGAAGCACTCAATAACAAATCTTCCTATGGCGATTTAGAAGAATCACAGTTCCGCAATCTGGTAAGAGTTTCTGATTCAACAGAAAGCGCAGAAGTGATTAAAAATTTCTTGCGCTATCAAGTTGGACGTGATGCTAAATGGGGAAGAGGTGAAAAATCTCTGGCTACTAAAATCATCAGCGACATTGATGGCTTGATTAAAACTATGGCTCTAACTATTGTCGCTAATTGTAAAGGTGGCGATATTAAGGCGATTCATCTGGAACTTGTCAGACGCTATTTAGGCTATGGCGCAAGACATTTAAAGTATTTGCGTGATGGCAAATAATGAATGCCCTGATGCCGAAAACATGTGGTACTGGTATAAATAATATTGAAGGAAATCGAATATGAGAAATACTCTTATTTGTACAGTTGGAACAAGTTTGCTTAATAACCTCAAGTATTCTGATGGTGATATTAAGCAGGCATTTGATGACCAAAACTGGAACCAAGTATCTTTACTTCTTTTAGAGAAGTACAACTCAGATCGTATTTGTGGTGCAGAGATTAATTCGATTACAAGTATTTGTAACAAAGGTCTGTTATCTGCAAAAATCAAGCTAATTTTTCTCGTGTCTGATACAGATGAGGGTAAAAAAATTGGTTCTCTGCTTAAACTTTATTACAGCAATGCTAAAAATGAAGTCAGATTTGAGAAAGTTGAATTCCGTGTGCTGTCAGGACTACGAGACGATGATGTTAAAGCGTTTAAGCAACAGGGATTAAAAAATCTTGTCCGTGAGATTAGTACAGAAGTTAGGGATTTTTCTGCTGAGGCGATCGCAATAAATGCTACTGGTGGTTACAAAGCTCAAATTTCTTTTGCAGGTATGATTGGTCAAGCTTTGGGTATTCCAGTCTACTACTTGTTTGAGAAATTCTCTGAAGTGATTGAGCTACCACCACAACCCGTTTCGCTTGACTTAGCTTTTTGGCTAAACAACTATTCGTTATTTGAACGACTTGAATCTGAGCAAACAATTCAAAAATCACAATTAGAAAGTGAGATTGAGAATGAATATTTACAATCTCTTATTGATGAAGAATTAATTGATGATCAGCCTTATGTTAGCTTGTCCGCAATGGGTATTTTGTTTAACGAGCGATCGCGATTACAGTTTGCTAAACAAGAAACTACTCTACTATCTTTAATTCCTCAAGATGATACTACTCCTGAACGGAAGCCAATTAGTTTGCGAGATGATCATGGTCAAGATATATTGCAAGCCTTCGCTGAAAAAATCCGTCGATCGCCTTATGTGAAGAGAATTATCAATTCTCTCCCATTTAACCCGAAACAGGTAAACCCAATTCGTAAGGTTGAATCAAGCGGGATCGTGGAATTTGTGTTGACTTGGACAGATCGAGGATTAGGATTGAGTATTCAAACCACTGGCAGAAATTTGGCTGAGACTAATACTATTGCTTTGCATTTAGCAGATAAGTTTACTAAAGGATAGAAAAATGTTTGATGTATTTAAGAACCGCTTAGAAGTTACTGGCACGCTCACCACCGTTACCGCCTTACGCATTAGTGCAGGGCGATCAACTGAGCCGATTGGCACTGATTTACCTGTGATCAAAGACGCATTGGGACGACCACTCATCCCAGGATCAAGTTTTAAAGGTGCCTTGCGATCTCGTCTTGAGAGTTTCCTGCGTGGGATTGAACCAAGTCTTGCTGCCAATCCCGCTATAGAAGCAGAGTGGTCTATTCCCAATGATCGTATGAACGGTAGTGATGGAATTAAATTTGAAGTTGAAGAATTACTCAAACATTACCCAGATAGAGAAAGGGCTGGTAAAAGAGATGCTATTCTAACTTCTAAGATTTTGGATGAAACCGATTTAGCCTCGCGTCTTTTCGGATCGCCTTGGCTTGCTAGTAAATTTCAAGTGCGCGACTTAACGGTTTTGCCTGACACATGGTTTGGGCAGTACCAAGAACGGGATGGTGTCGCCATCGATCGCGATACGGAGACGGCGGCTGATGGCAAACTCTATGACTTTCAAGTAGTACCTGCTGGGACACCCTTTGAGTTTAGAGCCGTGGTTGAGAATGCCGAAGACTGGGAATTGGGTCTATTGATGATTGGTTTACATCAGTTTGAGACTGAACAAATTCCCCTTGGTGGTGGGCGATCGCGAGGGTTAGGTGTTGTTCGATTAGATATCGATCAATTGCGCTGGTTTGACGTGGAAGATGATCCTGTTCGCTTGATTGACTATCTCAAAAAACTTGTAAATGGAGACATTACAGCCTATGTCAACGGTGAAAATCTCAAACCTGATTGGACAAAAGCCTTGATTGCTCATTTGAGGGAAACAGTTAGCGATCGCAATCCCGTTTCAGTATTGTGAGACGCAATTGATAGCTTTTTTAGACAAAGCCACCGCCTAAACTCATATATAAAGGAAATTATTAATCATGCACAAACGACTAGTCAATCATTGCACCATCAATTTGAGTCTGATTCCCGATGGTCCGATTTTGATTAAATCGGGCAAAGAAGGAGCCGATCCGACTAAGCCAGATATGGAATTTGTTGAGACCTATCACGGAGGGAGTAAAACAATTTACTTGCCAGGGAGTAGCCTCAAGGGAGCGATTCGCGCCCATGCAGAGAGGATCGTGAGGACGGTGGGCAGCGATGAGCGCCCTAAAATTGACAAATGGAAATTGTGGACGAGTAATCCTCTCGACAGTAATGACAAGCAGAATAATCCTAATGCTACTGGTAGCTACTTGGAAGATTGGAAGAAAAAGCATAAAGATAGTCCTAATTTTGGTTCAGAAATTTACAAGCAATCTTGTTTTATCTCTCAGATATTCGGGAACACATCTCTAGCCAGTCGCCTCAGAATCGAAGATGCTTATCCCGATCCTGCAAAACCTGTGAAAACAGAAGAGCGTAATGGGGTAGCGATCGATCGCGTATTTGGCTCAGTCGCGGTAGGACCTTTTAACTATCAGGTATGTACCGCAGGTGAGTTTCAAACCAAGATTCATCTTAAAAATTTTACGCTTGCTCAACTAGGTTTAATCGGTTTGGTGTTGCGCGATCTCAATGATGGCTGGTTTGGCATTGGCTTTGCCAAATCACGTGGCTTAGGAACAGTGCAAGTCAAGTTAAATTCAGCAGTAGTTCAATATCCTAGCTGTGAGCTAAGGGAGGATGGACAAATTTATTCCTTTGGGCAACAAACTGCTCTTGGAGCGCACAATACATTATTAGGAACAGGCGAATTTCTAGAAGCGGATAATCCTTATGGTTTTGTGAAGCCAGATCGACAAACAACGCCAATCGCGGCGACAATGATGGATTTGGGTTTTGGTGTGCAATTGTCTTGGCAAGGGAATGATGAAACAGGTGTTCCTAATTTGTTTAAATGTGCTGTGCGATCGTGGAGTGAAGTTTTGAGGAGGACAGCAGCATGACTTTAGTTAAGAAAGCATTTGTGGGAACCAAGGACAACCTCTCTGACACTGAACTCAAAACCTTATTGGATCGCTATAAGGGTAATCAAAACTATTACTACTTCTTGCGTTGGTCAAATCGTGTTAGTGGAATTGTTACAAGTCTTGGAGACTTCCCTAGCCCTGAAGGACAGATGTTTAATGCTGATTTAGAGATCCGATGGAAACAGAAAGGAGAAAAATATGATGTGTTGCTCTTGAGCAAAGAGGATAGCGACTATGCTGATTTTGATAGCTTTGCTCAAACATGGCAATCTGAGGATCGCAGTGCTAGTTTCTATCCTAAAACTGAAACTAGATTCCCAAAAGGATTTATCTATTCTGAGAAGTTAAACATCGGTCAACGCTACTTCAAAGATAAAAACACAGGTATCGTCCATTTTGTTGCACTCACTATCGATAACTCTATTGGTACAAAATCATGACCAACTATCAACCGCCAAAACCCAAAAAGCCAATTCCAATCACAAGTCCCTCCGTGCCTAGCAACAATGATAATGGGAGTAAACCCTATGCAATGGTCGCTTTTCCCACTACTCCGCCGCCTAAAGCCAAGCCTGCGGGACATCACAAATATTTAGACAAACACATTCACGGCGCTTTATTTCTGACGCTCAAGGTGCAGACTCCGCTTTTTGTTTCTACTGGGGTAGTGGCACTAGGCACAGATGTTAATGCGCATGTTCCATTGATCAAGACTATGACTATGAATACTGACAAGAAGTTGGTAATTCAGGGTAGTTCGTTAAAAGGCTGCATTAGAGCAGTTTATGAAGCAATTACGAATAGTACGCTTGCTGTAAATACACTTAGAGCATATAGAGGGAAATTACCTAATTCTGACAAAATTAGTCCTTGTACTAGTAAGAACAGTTTGTGTTCTGCTAGTCAAGTTTTTGGAGCTTTAGACTGGCAAGGCCTAGTTGAATTTAGTGATGCAGTCTGCGATAAAAGCCTTACTACTACAGGTTTTATGCCTTCACTCTACGCTCCTAAACCTGAACCTTTTAATGAAGAAACAAATAGAAAAGAGTTAAATCGGAATTATTTTAACTCTCGTGGACAATTGATTGGTAGAAAGTTTTACTACAACTTTGCCGAAGCAGTTAGCAAAGGAGAGAATCAAGGAATCCCTGTGCAACAAGCATCTAAGGACTTTGCTTTCAAGACTGAGATTCATTTTAAAAATCTCAAGCCTGCTGAGTTGGGAACCTTGTTAATTATTTTAGGACAAGATCCGCAATACCCGATCGCTCTTAAAATTGGTGGCGGCAAGCCGATTGGCATGGGGACGATGACGGTCACGGTTGATAAGATTGAGCAAGCTGGTAATTTGCGCGATCGCTATTGCAGTTATGACCCTCCTGAATCTGATCAACTCACTGAAGATAAGTTGCAAGAATTTATGCAAACACAGATCAAGGCAGCTAAGTCTGGTTTGATTCAGACAGTGCAACTTACCGAACTAGCGGCAATTCTCGCATATCCATCCACAAAACAACCACCATCGGGAATGTACTAATGAACGACACGCTCACCGAAACTCAATGGCAAACTGCCCATAAAATTGCGATCGAGCTTGTCAAGAGCGAGACCGATCCCAATGAAGTTAGTAAAGCTAATTCATACCTGCGATCGACGATTGAACAACCCAATGAGATCGCTAAATTTTTCAAGTATATCGGCACTCTAGTTAGCAGTGGCGACAAAATTGGACATAGCCGAAAGACAGTCAAATATTATCAGAACATTTCCACAGCCTACAAAAAACACCTCAGCAATCAAGATAATCCCCAAGCCATGATGCAAATCCTTGGCTGGGTATCTCGATTGATGCGCTATTACAAAACTGCCCCCATCGCGGAGCTAGATGCCAAACTGCTAGAAAAGACGGCTCAGCAGTTGGAAGTAGGAGATATTACTGAGGCTAAGGTAATCAGCAAGAAAGATAAAGGCAAAGAAGTTACCTACGAAATCATCGGGACAAGCATTAGGCGTAATAATAAAGAGCCTAAAAAATTTGAAACTCTATCTATTGATCAAGTTGTCAAGGTTGAAATTTTGGAGGTTGATGATGGTATTCCTAAAAAGTTTAAGCGAGTGGATTAAACTATGACCAAAATTCTATTTATTACCGTTGAGGGTTTATTCAAGAATAAACCCTCAACGGTAATTTGTGCAGGAAAATGGGGGTGAAAGTAAGATGAAAGACGGAAGGTCGAAGATGGAAGAAAGACAAGCGCAATAATTTTCTTGATTTCATCTTTTCTTCCCTCTTCGATCTTCATTCTTCGATCTTTCCCTTACGTTTCCGTCCCCTTGCGGGGAAATGGGTATGAAACAGTGCTGCGGAAAACAAGGTCATTGCTGGAAACAGTGCTGAGTTTCCGTCCCCTTGCGGGGAAATGGGTATGAAACTCGGTGGGGCAACAAATCTAAACACCAAAACAATATTAATGTTTCCGTCCCCTTGCGGGGAAATGGGTATGAAACACTTCAACTCTGTTGACTCCTGCCCCGATGGCAGTGTAAAGTTTCCGTCCCCTTGCGGGGAAATGGGTATGAAACCCTAATATGGGAAGGAGAAAGAGGGCAAAGCCTCAACAAGCAGGTTTCCGTCCCCTTGCGGGGAAATGGGTATGAAACTCTTCTGTTCGTGGTTCGGTCGTTCTTTCTTCCATTTTTGTTTCCGTCCCCTTGCGGGGAAATGGGTATGAAACACTATTGATTTTGTTTGCTATCTATATTGGTAAATATAAAGGGTTTCCGTCCCCTTGCGGGGAAATGGGTATGAAACAATCCCGCCTTGATACCCTAGTTAGTTATGCGATATCTGTTTCCGTCCCCTTGCGGGGAAATGGGTATGAAACAAGCTTATACCGTGACAACGACCCGTTCTGAATGCACGTTTCCGTCCCCTTGCGGGGAAATGGGTATGAAACATTTCACATTTTTAAGCCATATCCAGCAAACCTTTCAAAGGGGTCAATCGACGCACCTCATTTTAGTCTCAATAAGAACGCCTTATTGACAGGTTTTTAAGAAAACGGACATCTTGAAAACCTTACTAGATATGCCATCGACACACGTCAACGAAATAATGTGGTTTTCAAGGTTCGGTGGGGGTGCGTCGATTTGACGATACAAATCAGAATAATGGCTAAAAACAAAAAAGTCAACTTAAATAATGTAAACATTTGGTGGTGGTTTTGGCAACGCACTACCGATCGCTAAAGCCTTTGGCAACGCATCAGGTTTAACTCGTTTTTTCAACTGCTCATACAGTTTTTTCATCGCTCTTGATGCGATAAAGGAAAGACTGAAGAATGAAGGCGGAAGAATGAATTTAATTTGATATATTCAGCAAAACCTATTATCTTTCTTCTTTAATATTTATCATCGATTTTAATCGCACTTTTTTATTGTTTATTGCATTTTCTCATTCTTCGACCTTCGGAGCAAAATCCAGAAAATTCTTGTTCCCCTCGCCCTTTAGGAGAGGGTTTAGGGGTAAGGGTCTTAGAAACTTCCACGTAACATCAGTTACTAAATATTCACAGATTCAATAGATAGAGACTCGGCAAGGTCAAAGTTTTGCTGTACCTTCAACGCGCTTTCCAATAACTGCGATAGGTTTTCTTTGCGAGTTTTGAGTTTCGTGAGATTGGTTTGAGCTTGAATATATAAGTCTTTAGCATTGGGTGGAACCCTTTGCATGATTGCGATCGCTGTTTCGAGATCTTTGATTTTGGCTTGGACTTTTTTAATGTCAG
This sequence comes from Pseudanabaena sp. UWO310, assembly GCF_006861605.1. Taxonomy (NCBI): domain Bacteria; kingdom Bacillati; phylum Cyanobacteriota; class Cyanophyceae; order Pseudanabaenales; family Pseudanabaenaceae; genus Pseudanabaena; species Pseudanabaena sp. UWO310. The sequence continues at coordinate 18,783 of NZ_SELU01000077.1, forward strand.
CAAAATTATCAGGACTTGGCTCAGACATAATTGATTGAATAAAGGCAATTATTAAGGTAATTATTTAAGGAGCTTTTTAATCTTTTCTTGAGGTGAAAGCTCACCAATAGAGGTTCTGTCAGAAATTGAGTTTTGCCGATCGCTTTTACCAATCAGGAATAACAAAGCCCGATCGCTGAGATTGCCAATCACGAAGCTGCCGATAAATACGCCCAAGGTGCAAGCAATCACAGCAAATAGTCCGAGAGGGGCGATGATTAAAATTCCCCAAGTGACTGCGGCATTGGCGATCGCGCTCGTGATGGTGCGGTAGCGGACAAGTTTTTTGAGTAATGATAGAGACATAATCTTTTGACTCTTAGCTATTGATTTGTAATTGCTTAGAGATTATGACATGACATTGAAGAGGGGGCTTCAATGTGCTGGTTAACTAGAAAGACTCCTCACCTATTATCGCGAAGAAACATGACGGCAATTTATTTGACAGAAGCAGGAACTGTTGTGAGCTTTAAAAATCAATCTTTGCTGATCACCAGAAAAGGAGATACGAGGTCTTTTCGGTTGGCGGAAGTTTCGCTAATTGTGGTTCATGCGGGTGTGCAGTTAACCAGCGTAGTGATTGCCGAGTTATTAGATCGCGGACTGGAGACAATCTTTATGCGTCAAGATGGTCAGTTTCGGGGCAGGTTACAGGGTTGTTTTCACACTAATCCGTCAATTCGGTTGGCTCAATATCAAGTTGTGGATTCAACTTTTGGGATGGCGATCGCCCAAAGGTTAATTGAGGGCAAAATTCGGAATCAGCGTGGGATTTTGCAACGGTGGAATCGGGCGAGTAAGGGGCAGATCGGGGAGATTGCTGAGGCGATCGATTTATTGTCAACTTACATTATGCAGGTTAATAATCGCTCTGTTCCTTACGATCGCGATGCTTTGATGGGTTTAGAAGGTATTTGTGCACGGACTTACTATCAAGCTTTGCGTCATTATTTCCCGTCTGAATGGAAATTTAGTGGGCGCAATCGGCAGCCGCCACTCGATCCGATTAATGCGTTGCTCAGTTGGGGTTATGGTGTGTTATTAGCAAGGGTTTTTTCGGCGGCGGTGGTGGTGGGGCTTGATCCTTATTTGGGATTTTTTCATGTGACGCAGCCCTATCGTCCGAATTTGGTGCTGGACTTGATGGAGGAGTTTCGTCCTGTGGTGGTGGATGCGATCGCGATCGCAATTATTCAGTCTCAGGTTTTAGATCCTTCTGATTTTGAGCCTTCGCCTGATGGGGAGGGAATCTGGTTGGGGACTATGGCTAAGAAGCTTTTTCTGACTCAGTTGGAGCGTCATTTTAATACGGCGTTTGTCTATCCGCCCCAAAATCGTAATTTACGTCTTAGTCAGATTTTGGTGGAGCAGGCACGATCGCTGGCGCGTTGTTTTGTGGAGCGATCGCTCGATTATCAGCCCTATGTAATTAAATAGCAGAAGCGGCGCTTGTTTTATTTATTCTATTTAATTTAGGGATAAATGTATGCTGTGGTTGGTGTGTTATGACGTTGCGGATGATCGTCGCCGTTTAAGGTTGGCGAAGCGGATCGAGCAACGCTGTCAGAGGGTGCAGCGATCGGTTTTTGAGTGTCCTTTGGATGAGTCGGTGCTAGATCGTCAGCTAGAAAGGTATTGGTTGCCTTTGTTAAATCTGGAGGAAGATAATTTGCGGGTTTATCCTTTGGATGCGACGGCGAAGAGACGGACTAGGGTGTTTGGCAGTCCGCGTCCTTATGAGCCGCCTGATTTTGTGATTTTATAAGTGTTAAGCTATGTAAAGCATCGGCTATTTTTGTCGCTGGTTGCTATGGTTAGATTTTGGGAGTTTGAGTGATTATTTGAGGGCTAATGGGTATTTTTAGGTTTGACTTGTAGGCGAAATTGGGTTATTTTATTGATATTGCAGTTTTGAAAACAATTTTAAGTTTCCAATTTGTTTTCAGGTTCGTTTGTAAACGAATGTTAAGTAAGCTGCAAAAACTGAACCTTGAAAACTGCATAGTGTATAGCATTCAGAAGCCTAGGCTTCGCTACGATATTTACCCCGCAAGGGGACGGAAACCTAGAACGAATCGATAAAAAAGCGGAATATCGTCTAGAACTACACGCTTCGCTACGATATTTACCCCGCAAGGGGACGGAAACTAATGCTGAATCTTTCTCTTATGATGATTTTTCAAATAACTTCGCTACGATATTTACCCCGCAAGGGGACGGAAACCCGCTTGTAGCGACAGCTTTGTAGATTGCCAAAAACTCACTTCGCTACGATATTTACCCCGCAAGGGGACGGAAACATGATTGTCAGCAATCTCCCTAGCGAGGGAATCAATCCTTCGCTACGATATTTACCCCGCAAGGGGACGGAAACTGCTTTCGGCAAGGCTTTCCACATTCTTGACATTGCCCTTCGCTACGATATTTACCCCGCAAGGGGACGGAAACAGGATTGGTGATATCTTCGTTAAGGGCATTACCATTGCTTCGCTACGATATTTACCCCGCAAGGGGACGGAAACCTATGCAAAAATCATCTAAATTGCAGTTTAAATTGAGAGACTTCGCTACGATATTTACCCCGCAAGGGGACGGAAACTGTCATCTATACTAACCCATAAATGATTTAAACCTTCTTCTTCGCTACGATATTTACCCCGCAAGGGGACGGAAACTCCCTGCGAAGTTGTCGTCGATGTCTTGCAGTACGTCACTTCGCTACGATATTTACCCCGCAAGGGGACGGAAACAAGTATGTGGTCATGGGGAGATCGCCAATTAAAACCGACTTCGCTACGATATTTACCCCGCAAGGGGACGGAAACCTTAGATTTTTTGTATGCTTCGATCAGCATTAGAGAAACTTCGCTACGATATTTACCCCGCAAGGGGACGGAAACTGTAGATAGCGGGTTGTCACTTTTGTACTGTTTTGTGCTTCGCTACGATATTTACCCCGCAAGGGGACGGAAACCGAGTTCAGGAATAGTTAAGTTACGCAAATCTTCTTTTATAACTTCGCTACGATATTTACCCCGCAAGGGGACGGAAACGAAGTGTAACAGTTGCACCAACTTTTTCAAGGTTCTCCTTCGCTACGATATTTACCCCGCAAGGGGACGGAAACCTGACATAGTAAAGAATTACCATATGTCCTAGATAGCCTTCGCTACGATATTTACCCCGCAAGGGGACGGAAACGTGATGCCGTCGCCGCGGCCGAAGGGGCTGTTCATCTGCACCTTCGCTACGATATTTACCCCGCAAGGGGACGGAAACGATTCAAAAAAATATATACCTCCTGAACAACGTTATTTACTTCGCTACGATATTTACCCCGCAAGGGGACGGAAACAGTCAGCAGGTGTTTATCCTGACAATAATGCTTGGTTATTTTTCTTCGCTACGATATTTACCCCGCAAGGGGACGGAAACCAGAGTGATTAAAGCTGATTCTATCAGCGCTGCAATCCTTCGCTACGATATTTACCCCGCAAGGGGACGGAAACATCGAGGCCGCACCGCCTCGCCCCCTGCCCGTAGACGCGCTTCGCTACGATATTTACCCCGCAAGGGGACGGAAACTTGTTTGAAAATCTTCTTGTCTTAATTTGCGTCGAACTGACTTCGCTACGATATTTACCCCGCAAGGGGACGGAAACCCATGATTACATAGAAGAAAATGAGTGGTTTGTTCCTTCTTCGCTACGATATTTACCCCGCAAGGGGACGGAAACAGCTGGTTTTGAGAAAGAAGTATACGAGCTACTACTAGGTCTTCGCTACGATATTTACCCCGCAAGGGGACGGAAACCTGAGAGGAGATACAGAAGGTGCAACAATTTATGATCAGTTCTTCGCTACGATATTTACCCCGCAAGGGGACGGAAACTGCCAAATCGAGCATATCGTTCTCATCATCAGAAATGGGAGTTATCTTCGCTACGATATTTACCCCGCAAGGGGATGGAAACTTTTAATTTCTGTATTGTGAGTAGCAAGTAAAACTTGGCTAGACTTCGCTACGATATTTACCCCGCAAGGGGACGGAAACTCGTAGTTTTAGCAAAAGGTATTTGAACGAAATTCTCTTCGCTACGATATTTACCCCGCAAGGGGACGGAAACTACAATTGCTTACATCACATCTCATAACACCCATGTTAATCACTTCGCTACGATATTTACCCCGCAAGGGGACGGAAGCTCTTTGATCTGCTCGAAGGTGATTACAGCATCGGTCACTCTTCGCTACGATATTTACCCCGCAAGGGGACGGAAACGTAAGGGTAAGATCGAAGACTGAAGATTGAAGAGGGAAGAAAAATGAAAAAAGCAGAGAATAGTTGGTGGCAACAAAATAAAATATGATAATTTGATTAGACTTTAAACGCGATGTGCAACTATTCTTGAGCTATTGCTCTGAGGTTGTTTAAGCTACCGAAAATTTAAACTACTCATTAATGTAGTACGAGAAATCACGGCTTTCAGACTTTTAGTTGCACATCGCGTGACTTTAAGATAAATTCAGTCTTCAATCTTCAATTTTTCGTCTTTAAATTTCCCTCTTCATTCTTCCCTCTTCCGTCTTTAACTCGCGGGGACGGAAACGTAAGGGTAAGATCGAAGATTGAAGGGTAAAGAAAAGATGAGGAGTAAAAAAATATAGAAATGCTAAAATTGTTGCGATTGCGTAAAATGATTACTTTCTTAAATTTCATTCTTCAATCTTCCGCCCTTAAATACCCTCCAATCTCACAAACCCAAATATCCCCATGACCAGCAGAGAAATCGACCCCATTAGAGAAAATCGAATTGACTATGAAATAGTAGTCGATACATACGGCGAAGCAGAAAGAGCAATGGGTTGGTACTGCTATCTCCAAGATAAAATTACCTTCCCATTCTCTGCCAAATGGAAAAAGAAAACAAAAAAAACAGGTGCGATCACAGAAAAAGACGTTGAAGTATTAGACATGGCTTCAGAAGAAGATTGTGAAAGCAATATGTATGTCGAAGTAGCCTACATTGGTGAAGAAGATGATACCTTTACCGCAAAACTGTCAGACATCGAAGCCATAAAACCAGACCCAGCAACCGAAGAAGCTCTAGCAGACTGGCAATATTGGATAGACATGAATTATGGATTTTAGACGTAGCAATTCAGACGGAACTTCAAATTTTTGGAGACTTGAGGAAAGTTAACAAGAGAATCCACCAAGGTACTCGTAAATCGGGAATTAACTTAGCTCTGCTTTTAAGAGTTGAGAAAGCTTGCACCAATAAAAACCTGAGAGAGCGCAAAGAAACAGGACGATACTCAGAGAGTGTAGAGTATTTTGTGTAAAGTCTGGGATATATACAGAGAGACAATCTAGACACACAACTACTAACACCAAAACAGATGAATATACGCAAAGAACTGCTCGATGAATTGTTGCAAGAATGT
>NZ_SELU01000078.1:0-24184 GCF_006861605.1 Pseudanabaena sp. UWO310
CTGACTTACTTACCTATATCTCAAGTATTTGTTATCGATCTATGGATATATTGAGAAGTCATTTCCAATCGTAAATTTCTACTAATTTTGCTACTGATATTTAAGCTTAGTTGTTAGGGATGGGGGAGCATCCATACATAGGTATTCCTTTGTTCTATTTGGGATTAGACAGTAAGCTAAGTTCGGGTTAAGCTGGCAAAAAAAGCCCAAAAGATGAGTGACGGCGCTTCGCGCCGTCACTCATCTTTTGGGCTTCATGTTCTATGCAAACCTTACGTTGCTATATGGTTCGTCAACAATTTTTGCATAAATGTATATAACATATGTATTTATGCAATATAATTTATACATATTATATATGTATAAAACCTGCTCTGATTTGGTGGTATAGACTCGAAAGAAGAGCTATTGGTGCTCAAGTTAGAGGTTCTAAATACATATAAATACATATTTTTGGGCTTAATCGCTTATGTAAGCAAGGAGAATCAAATGTCTAGGCAAGATTTTCAGCAGGAACCTCAAAAACCCCAGAAACCTCGCCACAATTGGCTATTCAGATGGTCGGGTCGATTAATAAAGTATTTTTGCTTGCTTGTTCTTGGTTTTGGTCTTGTAACCCTTATGGCGATTGCTTTGGGCTTTTTGCCTGTGATTCATTTCGTGTTTCCTCTCATTTCTCAGATCGCTAGGTTTGCGGCTACTTTTCTCCTTTTCTTGGGTGCGATCGCAACAATTATTGAGGGATTGCGATAAATTCCTGAAAATTGCCTAGATGAATACAGGGGTAAACCTAGGAGGTGCAGGAGAGGTATGAGTTTCTAGCTCTTCTGGTATCTATATAGAGCTGTCGCCAAGTGTATTAGGACATAAACCCCAAGAATTGAGTGGCGGCGCTTCGCGCCGCCACTCAATTCTTGGGGTTTGATTTGTCCTCATTCAAGTGACTGTAGCTATAGTATGAAAAATTTGGTGGAGATAAATTTATTTAATACACAAAAAATATGTGTTATAATAATTTCTCCGAAAGGTTAAGCTCATGTAAATCTAAGGTTAAGCGAACATGCGATCGCTTAAAACTAAAGAGACAAATATATATTTATATATAGGTAATATATAAATAATATATAAATAATATGTAAATATATTTTTGGTGATGCTTTTCTTTTCTATGGCAAGTATTCATGTGATTGTTAATATGTCTAACTCCCCAAATCCAAAAAGAAAGAGACTAAATCTCGACCTAAGTAATAACGACTACGAAATATTACAAAAGATCTCCGACGAATCAGATAAGAACATGTCTGAAGTTTTACGAACAGCCTTGGCAATCTATAACATTGCCCAAGAAGAGAAAAAAAAAGGTCGTGAACTAGCCATTATCGAAAACGATGAGATCAAAAAGATAATTGTCTCTCCATAATATGAAGTCTCTAATCAAGATCGGAAACTATGGGAATCGGTTTGGGAATTAATTGTAAATAGGCTTAAATAGCTACAAGTTTATCTCAACCTTCCTCTATTGAATTTGTGTTAATAAGATCACCTTTTGTAAATTACTATGAACGCTGACTCCTCAGAAGCAATCACTCAAACCAAGCATAAACAACTGGATCTGAGCCTTTCTCAAGATTTTCAAGGAGCAATGCAAAAGACCGTGGACAATGCGGAGGGGGAAGTTGCAGATATCTTATATAAAGCCATCGAGACTTATCAATTGTTTCCAGTTAAAGCCCGTAGCCGAATACCTAACCTTGGTCAATCAGTCAATAAAGTCTATCGATTTTATCTGCCTACCCCAGCTAGTGAAGAGCAAGTAGTGGAATTTAGACAAAATGTGGAATTTATAAGACGAGCGAATCCTGAGTGGGAGATTAGTCCAGAATTACCTGAAGATGGGGAAGCGGAAGTTGTAGTGATGATTTATAGCGGGGATGGTAACTACTTAAATAGGCGTGCTGATTATGTAATCAATCAGATTAATCAATCATTAACTAGTTTTTTACAAGGTGGTTATGACGAATGCTAAATCTCAAGACGATAATCCCGAAAAAAATAGCTCTTCAGCAATTGATAAGACTTTTACTGGAATAAAACCCATTGTTACCACAGTAGAAAGTTCTACTTTACCTATCCAAATGCCCACCATATCGCAGGAGTTATTTGAGATTTTGGCTGAAAAAGATGCTTTAGGGTTATTAAAATTTTGTCAAAGCTATGACGAGAAACGATTTGAGTTAGCTAAACAGAAGGAAGAAAATAGACATCAGGAAACTATTGCAAAGGAGAAGTTTAAGCTCGAAAGCCAAGCATCCAGTGAAAATATAAAAAAGATAGCATTAGCTGTCGGTCTGGCATTTTTTGCTCTAGTGTTAATTTATTCAGGCTTATGTGGAAATCAAGACTTGCCAGAGAAGGTATTTACTCTTGCTGTTGGTGGATTTGGTGGAGCTGGTGTTGCGAATTCACTAAAGAGACAAGAGGGAAAAAATTAATTTCAATTTCTGGCTTTAAGACGAGACTGGACAGATTAAAGCCCCAAGATACAAGTGGCGGTGCTTCGCGCCGCCACTTGTATCTTGGAGCTTATGTCCTATGGTAATGGAAGTTATTTTAATTGGAATGGTTTGTACTTGCCTCCCAATCCCTCAACGATTGTGCGAGTATTAGAGACTAACATTCCTGTATAAGTCTCTGCTTCGCTTCCCTTTGAGCCCAAACCATCGGCATAGATTTCCCGTTCTGCTACCTTAACATTTGCTTCTTTGGCAACAGCGCTAATCAATTTGGGATTGATCGATACCTCAGCAAAAATTGTTGGAACTTGGCTGGACTTGATTTCATCCACCAATTCCTTGACTCTTGTGGGGGTGGGTTGTTCTTCGGTGCTAATACCATTCAAAGCTCCTTCCACGGGGATTCCATAGGCTTTAGCATAGTAGCCCAGAGCATCATGGGTGGTGACTAGTTTACGGTTACTGGGGGGGATTGTTGCGATTTGATCTTTGATCCAAGTATCAATCTGGTCTAATTCATTAACAACCTTAGCCGTATTTCGAGCATAGGTATCAGCCTCCTCTGGACGGAGATTGCTCAAGCTTTTGCTAATGGCTTGCGCAATTTTGATGCCATTTTGGGCGTTGTGCCATATATGGGGGTCGGTTTCTTTTTCGAGTTTGCGATTTTCTGGTTTGACATCTTTTGCCTTGCTGTGGTCATCTCCCGCTTCCGCCAGCAAAGGATTGGTTACTGCTAACTCATTCACGGCAACTTTGGGGGCGTTGTTAGAGCTAGCTTTGATTAACTTGATCAAATTTGGCTCAAAGTCATAGCCTCCATAGAGAATTAACTTCGCTGAGTCGATCGCTTTGCGGTCTTCGGGTTTGGGTTGATAAAGGTGCGGATCGGTGCCAGCTTCAATCAGACACTTTAAAGCGATCGTTGAACCTGCAATTTGTCTGGTAAGATCGCAAGTAACGGTATTGGTCGCAACTACTAAGGGCAAATTTGAGGGCAAATTTGAGGGCAAATTTTCTGATGGGTTTGTCGCTATGGGGGATTGGGGTTTAGGGGGTTGGCTAGAAGTCGTGATACTACAAGCATTGATACTAGCGACAATAGCCATCAATGTGGCGATCGCTGAAATCTTGATCCCTTTGTTGGCTTTGAATTTGGCGATCGATCTTGTTGATTGGATAGGCATAGCGGCGAGATAAAATGATAATCATTATCGATAATTATTATCGTAATGCCTAGGAACGCCAAAAAGAAACCTTTTCCAGTAAATCAGTGATCCAGCCTTGCTTTTGAGTGGGCTTTTGAGTGGGCTTGGGCTTGGGAGAGTTGCGATCGCCTTTGCTATTGTTTTTGGTAACCTTGCTTTGATTGAGCTTTGGATCGGTTAATTCCAGAAGATGCTCTAGGGCTAGAGATTCTTGAGGGTTGATATAGAGCGATCGCTTAAAGCTTGCCTTCGCCATTTCTGGCTGATGGGTATTTGTGTAAACCACGCCTAGTAGCGCCAGACATTTACTATTGTTTTCATCCATTCTTAAGATAGCCCGCAAATCTTGGAGAGCAGTTTTCCAATTATTTTGCAAGATATGGATTTCACAGGTTTTGATGCGTGCATCGATCATTGTCGTATCAATTGCTGTTTCTGACTGAATTATGGTCTCATCAGAATTAGCTGTCAAATTACTGGTTGGCTGTGGGGATGCAGATTGTAAAGTCGAGGGCTCTTGAGTTGAGGGCTCTTGAGTTGAGGGTTCTTGAGGTGAGAATGAATACTGGAGTCTATAGCTGTAACTGGGCTTTGAGGGTGGCGGCAGAAAATTTTGGGTATGGGGTTTAGGGCTTGTAGGCTTTAACATGGGGGCAAGAACTGGGGGCATATTCGCCGCTCCATGCTGATAGCCTTCCTTGTAGAGGATGTAAACCAGATTTAACTCGCTGATCTGTGCCGTAAGATCTAGAATCTGCGGAAGCGATTGATATTGTAATTTCGCGATCTCCGTAACCAAACGCTCGTAAACCTCGTCGCTAGGGGAGAGCATTAACTCGCAGGCGCTCTCTGAATGAATCTGGATATTACGAGACCTCAGCATTAAGCGTTTGGCAAGTAACTTAAATATTTCTTGATAGGCATGGCGATCCTGCTCTTTCATCAAGGCGTTGTAGGCAGGGTTGACTAGTTTTGCGAGATATTGGGTGGCGATGGCTTTGTCATCTGCCGAAAAGCCATATATGTCAGGATGTAAAATTCGGGCTATTCGCAGATATACATTGCGGATATACGTAGGATCGCTGACAATCGGAAAACCTAGCGCCGCGTAATAGTCATGGTTATATTGACTAATCCCGCGATCGAAGCGGATAAACTGAAATTTTGCCTCCTTGGGCTGGTTCATAATGATGTGGGAAAATTGATCGACCAATCACCACATATACCAATAAAGTCAGAAAAAATAGAGCGCTATTTGCCTTAACTTGGGAATTTTCTGAGGGTAGAGCAGCCGATCTCAATTTCATTGGTTCGGGGATAGGCAGTTAATAATTTTTTAAATAAATTAAAATCAAAACTGCGCGGATCGATCCGAGAGCCAGAGCGATCAATGATTTTATGGGTAGTAATTCGCTCTAGGGGGACATTGGTTTTGGCAACTAGCCATGCCAGCGATTGATATTGAGCTTCGGTATATCCGCTATGGGTATAGTCCTCATTCATGCCATCTTCAGGAGTCTCGAGCGAAATGTGATAGGCAAAGTTATTGACTGAACGGGGATAGCGCGGATTGGTTTGTACTGCTTCCTGCCCTAACGCACTTACAAATTCAGAGTCACCTGCCCCAAAAGCCCGTTTATCGGGGGGAACGAGGTAGATAACCGAGCCATCAAGGGCGATTAAGGTGTGATAACTTGCCTGAATATCTTCATCGGTATGGAATTCTTGAAAGAAATTGATCGTACCGTTCGTAGAACCCACGGTTTCATGAAGGACGATAATGGGGGCATAGTTAGCAGGTTTGCCCGATAGATCCTTCAGATAGCGATCGCCATAGTTAGAGGCTGCCGCCAAAGCCACAATTTCTCTAGGACTAGTGGTGATCGCCTTCTGAGAAGCGATCGGGGGCTTTGATGTAGTTACGGATTTCCGAAAGCGCTCTAAAGTAATGGGAATAGAAGTTAATGCTGCGGGTAATGATGGTTCAGGTGGATTGGCTGGTGGTTGGACTTCACAGCCCAAGACTGGAGCGGATTGATTGATGGCTGCTGAGAAGTAAATATCTTGGGGTGCTTGAGAAGAAGCGTTTAGAGCAACTTTATTCCGATTGTTATTATGATTTTTAGCCGACTTGAAGGTAGCGATTCCATTGGTTTTGGCTGGCTCAGCCGAGAGAATTAAGCCTACTAAGGTGAGTAAAAAGATGGCGATCGCTACTAATCGTTTGAGTTGCATAGGGATTCAATGATTCTGAAATTAAAACTTTGAAATTAAAACTTTGAAATTAAAACTTCAAAACTAAGTAGCTCAGCATAATTAAAATCCAGATCTAAAACCTGTAGCGCAGCGTGCGTCGCAGGTTTTAGGGTTTTGTATTTAATTAAGCCCCCTTATAAACAAAATTAGGCGATCGCCACTTCTTATAATTAAGCAAAAAACTCTATGGAAATACTAGCAGTGCCGACAGAGGTTTGCACTCTTCATCCTGAAAACACCTTGGGAAAAATATATTTAGATTGGATGCCCCAACCGGGTGACTATATCGACCTAGAAGGCAAAACCTATAGGATTTTAGAGCGCCGCCATCGATATCAGTTTCGTAGAGGAAAATATAACTTGTTTAGAGTTGTGGTGTATGTGCAGCCAGCTCCAGAAAATTTAGATAGAAGTTTGATCGATGGTCGTTGGATTATTGGCGATGCAAATTGTCGCTATAATGCCCTTTCAGAATTGATTCGCTGTGCGGTTAATCCAAATGGTCCATGTGCAGGATGTCGCCTTTGGGAAGTTAGATAAGCAGCTTTAGCCACTTGGGTTAGGAAATCCCAAAATAGAAGGTTGGCGCGAAGCGCCAACCTTCTATTAAATACAAGGGATGGACTTAGAATTGAACACCAACACCAGCTTGTAGAGAAGTGCCTGCGGAACCATTGCTTTGTCCGTTGAAGGGAATTACCGCATTGGTATAGAGGAGCGTACGCTTGTTGAGGCTAACTTCTACTCCTGGTTGCAAAGCAAAGGCAGTTTGATCGCCCGTTAAGCTGCTATTGCCACCAACTTTAAACGAAGCGCCTGCACCGAGATAAACATTAGTGCGATCGCCTACGGGCAAATCATAGGAAACTGTAGGAACGATCGAAGTACCGCCATTACCAAAGAGAACTGAACTTCTTGCGGAAATTGGCGATCCATCAAATTTATAACGTCCAGCTAAGTTTGCTCCAACAACAGAAGGATTAGTTGCGAAGCTTTGGACGGAAATGCCAGCACCCACATAGCTACCTGGTTGAGTTACTTCTTCGGCGGAAGCGATCGCACTGAAAGAGGTAAGAACAGAAGTAGCGATCGCAACACCTAAATAGATTTTTGTAAGAGATTTCATGAGCTTTAGTTCCTGCATTGATTTGTTGTGAGATATGCCTATTTTGACTGGAGAGAACGGGCATAGTTCCCAAGGTTCCCAAAAGACTAACATGCTTGTAATCCTTGTGTAGAAAGCTAATTGGCTTTTTGAGAGACTTCTTTCCCTTGAGAATCATGCTAATGGGTGACCGTCAATCTCCAAAAAGAGAAGGTTGGCGCATCGCGCCAACCTTCTCTTTTTATAGCAATTCACTGAAGTGAGACAACAATTTTGTAAATTGGTATAACCTTAGAACCTAGAAGAGCGTACCGCCCGTGTAGCGGGCGGTACGCTCTCTGTTTTGTTTTTTTAATAGCTCCCTACGGTTGCAACCTCGCGCAGTTGTAAATCGCAACTACGCCATACTTGACCATCAAGGGCGGTTTGCTCGATTAAACTCGCCAGTCTCAGTGTTTTCAGGGCTTGATCGCCACCGACTGATGGCTGCTGTTGGTCGCGCACACAGGATACGAAATGCTCTAACTCGGCATGGAGTGGCTCAATATTGCTGGTATAGACCTTTTCGATAAAGCCGTCCTGACGATAGAGGACTTGACCGTAGTCCGTCGTCCAATTCGCTGTAGTTTGGCGATGAATTAAAATTTCGTTATTGAGAAAGTCCGACTCGGTTAAGGAGTTTATGCAGTGGGCGGTAATTTTACGCTTTTTGCGATGGGTAACTTTACTCGCTGTGAGGGTTGCAATTACGCCATTTTCAAAACCGATGGTGGCGGTTACATAGTCAAGATAGGTAGACTCTGGAGAGACTCGATTGCCGTGGGCCGAGACCCGCACAATTCCCGAAGAAACTAACTCCAGAATCAGATCGATATCATGGATCATCAGATCGAATACGACGGAAACATCATTGGCTCTCTGGGAATAGGGGCTCATGCGATCAGCTTCGATCGCCAAAATAGTCTCATGCTTTAAAACTTTGCTTAGTTCTTGGAAAGCAGGGTTAAAACGTTCGATGTGACCAATTTGGAGAATGCGGTTTTGCTCGGTAGCGGTTTTGACTAAGGATTCGGCTTCTTCGATGGTGGCAGCGATCGGCTTTTCGATGAGGACATGAACGCCAGCCTTAAGACAGGTAGTGCCGACATCATAGTGCAATCTGGTGGGAACAGCGATACAGACGGCATCGACTAGGGGCAAGAGGTCGCGATAATCCTCAAAAAAAAGCACACGGTGCTTGCTAGCAGTATCGCGTCCACGCTCTACGCTCACGTCGGAAACGCCGATAAGTTGTGCATCTTTGAGCAAGCTGAGCACCCTTGCATGATGCTGCCCCATATTACCGATACCTATAACACCAACCCGAATGGGATCGTGGAAATTACGATTGGGGCTCATACTCCTCACACACGCTCAATAAACACGCTCAGTTTGTCCAAAATCGTAACATGGAAGCATAACGCTTTGCTCTTTGTCTAAACCCAAATAGTTTTTCAAAGCCTTGAAAAGTAAGGCTTTGAAAATTTTAAGGATCGATCAGCCTGTATTCCGCATACCTGCGGCAATACCGTTAATGGTGAGTAAGGCTCCCCGCAATAGTTCATTTTTGGAGTAGCGCGATCGCAGATCGACGGTATCGGGACGGTGCTGGCGCAGGCGCTTGAGTAATGATGCTTGAATGAATCCCAACGGAACGATCGAGCCATTACGTAACTGTACCGATCGCTGGAGGTCGCGATCGCTATCCAACATTTGTTTTTGTCCCGTAATTGATTGGATCACCGTAAGAGTACGTTGATACTCCTTGAGAATCTCGGCAAAAATATCGACGAAGGCCTCCTCATAGCCTTCTTTCGTCAATTCGCGCATATAGTGATGGGCGATTTGCAGATCGGTCTTGGCTAGGGTCATCTCGACGCGGGAGATCGCTGTTTTAAAGAATGGCCATTTGCTATAAAAATATTGCAAGAGCGAGAGATGACCTTCGGGGTTTTGCTGTAAAAACTCCTCCAGTGCCGCACCAATGCCATACCAAGATGGCAATAAAAAGCGACTCTGCGTCCAGCTAAATACCCAAGGAATTGCCCTTAAACTGCCGAGATCTCGCTTCCCAGCCCTTCGAGCAGGACGAGAACTAATTTGCAACTGACTGATCTCTTCGATGGGCGTGACTTGGTGGAAAAATTCCACTAAATTGGGCTGTTCGTAAATTAACTGGCGATAGACTTGACGCGATCGCACCGAAATTTCCTCCATCGTATCTAGCCAACAGTCGAGGGTATCGGTACTGCTAGGCAGCAAGGCAGCTTGAATTACTGCCGTAGCGATCGTTTCTAGATTGTAAAGAGCAATTTCGGGTAGAGAGTACTTAGAAGCCAACACCTCACCCTGTTCGGTAATCTTAATTCTGCCTTCGATGCTCCGTCCAGGTTGCGCCAAGATCGCCTCATAGGTTGGGCCGCCTCCGCGTCCCACCGAGCCGCCTCGTCCATGAAACATCCGCAGATCGACTTGGTGTTTTTGGCAAACATCTTGGAGCGCACGCTGGGCTTTATAAATTTCCCAGTTACTGCTCAAGAAACCTGAATCCTTATTACTGTCAGAGTAGCCGAGCATCACCTCTTGGAGATGATTGTGGCTCTCAAGGTAGGTGCGATAGAGGGGCAGCTCGAATAATTCGGTCATGATCGGTGGGGCGCTGCGGAGATCCTCCACCGTTTCAAACAGAGGGGCGATGCTGAGGGAGCCTTTACCTGTAGCAGGATCGTAAAGCCCAGCCTCCTTTGCTAGCAGTAATACCTCAAGAATATCGCTGACACTACGGTTCATACTGATCACGTAGTTATTGCAGATTTCGACGGAAAATTCTTGCTGGATATTTGCCACCATCCGAAATGTCTCAATAATTTCGTTGGTCTTATCGCTAAAGTGCAATTTAGCGGGAATCATGGGGCGACGAGTTTTTAACTCTTGGGTCAGCCATGCCACCTTTGCCGATTCGGTCAGCTCATCGTAGGGTTTATCTAGCAGTTGCAGGGTTTCGGCAATTTCGGAGATCGTATTGCTATGCTGTGTGCTCTCTTGGCGAATATCCAGATGTGCAAGGTGAAAGCCATAGACATCAACTTGACGGATTAAGTTTTCAAGGGGTTTCGGGTTGAGTTTTGTTTCAATTAAACTTTCTTGAATTAACTTTAGTTCAGCGAGAAATTCGGAAACATTGGTGTAAAGCTGGTGTTCTTGCCCCTTAGTGGATAGCTCCATTTCTGAGGCTTGCCAGCCACTATGGCGCAACTTCTGATTGCGATCGCGGGTATTTTCCAGACGTTTTTTGACATAGGCGAGCTTGAGTCGATAGGGCTCTTGACGGAACTTGATCGAGTGTTTGGCATAGATCTCAGGTAGATGAATTTGATCATCGCCAAGGGAGTCGAGCAGGGCTTGCGAAACGTCGCTGAGGCTTTGCGAGAGGGAGAGTAAGCGACTGAGCCGATCTACGGAATGAATATATTTATTGAGGACGAGATTGCGTTGGTAGCAGGCGGTTTGCCATGTTACTTCGGGGGTGACATAGGGGTTGCCATCGCGATCGCTACCGACCCAAGAACCAAACTTACAAAAGTCATAGCTGGGTAGTTTGAGTTTGGGGAAAGTTACGGCAATAGCTGAGGCAATGCGATCGTAAAGCACAGGGATCGCATCAAATAAGACCTCTTCAAAGTAATGCAGCGTATAGTCGGCTTCGTCTAAAACCGTGGGCTTAATTTGGTTGAGTTCGTCCGTCCGCCACCAGAGACGAATTTCTTCGGCGATTTGCTCTTGGAGGGAAGCCGCTTCCCAGTTTAAGGCGATCGCTTGGGGGACGATTTCATCGCCCTTAAACCCGATCGTCCGATCCAATTCCTTCAGCATCTTGGCGATCGTCCGCTGTTTCTCGCGAATTGTATGGCGGACAATTTCGGTCGGGTGGGCGGTAAATACTAACCGAATATCGAGATTGTCTAAGATCCTCTGGATTTGGCGTGGGGGCACATTGAGTTTCTTGAGTTCAGGAAATAGCCAGCGAAAAGTGCCCACTGGATATTCGGCTTCGCTATTAATGGGACTAATCCGATAGATGCTAGTTTGCTCCTGCTCATGATCTTGCTCAACAATATTAATAAGCTGGAAAAATAGAGCAAAGGCTCGAGCCGCAGTAGTTGCTTGATGCAGGTCAAGGCTTTCGACCACTTTTAAAACTTCCTGTGCTGGATACTCAGGCGCTTGACCTTCGGGCGAACACATGGCTCGCAATTGGCGCAGTAAATCCACTAACTCTTGACCGCTTTCTCGTAATAGGACGGATTCCCACAAATCTTCGATAAGCTTGAGACGGTATCGCAGACGAGAATTAGCGGCACGCAGATCGCTCTCTATGTTTACTATCTGGACTAATGATGCTGACAGTGCTGCTGGGGAACTCATCCAACTTTCTCCAAAATTTTCTTTCTAATCCAAAATTTTCCCACTTTTAAGACTCACTCTTCTGTTGCTCAGCTAGCAGTTATACCAATTCCCGAAATGGTAGGCAGTTTTGGGGATTAAAAACCGATCGAGTTGGGTTATTAACGTCCATCGCTATCGTGACAATTGGGGCTTAGGTATGATTAACCTCTAGCGAGCATAGGTGTGATTACAGAGCTAAAAATCTTTGGTAGGAATTAAACGTAAAATCTCTATTGTTTTCTATACCATACCAGCCCACCCGTTTGTTAGTTGTAGCGGTTTTTGCTAGGAGGTGAGTGGCGATCGCTCTGGGGCAAGATTACTTGAGATTAGTTAAAAAATGCTTTGTTTTTGCAATATTTCTTTACAAAATGTTGATAATGGTATTTAGCAGGTTTATCTCAACCAAATAATTTAATAAATGCTGACACAAAATAAATTACTAAAACCCATAAAGTTGCACCCCGTAGGGGCGCAACTTTATGGGTTTTGGTTTGTAATTAATTATGCCTAGCTACTTAAGTAATCTGATAAGTAATTTAATAAGTAATTTAACAAGTAATTTAACAAGTAATTTAACTAATGTTTGATGTGCTGATTGTCGGTGCGGGCATGGTGGGTGCTAGCTTAGCCTGTGCGCTAGGTGATAAAAACTGTGCGGCGAACCATAGTCTCAAGGTGGGGATCATTGAAGCCAATGACAACTTTGGACTTGGGGAGTTTACCTCTGACGGTCGTGCGAGTGCGATCGCCTATGGTTCGACGCGGATCTGGGAAAATATCGGTGTTTGGCAGGGAATGCAACGGAGGGGCGTAACCCCGATGCATATAATTCAAGTGTCCGAAGGGGACTTGCCCTATCCAGTCCAGTTGCGCCGTGAAGATATGGGGCAGGAGGCTCTAGGTTACATTGTCGAAAATGCCGTGACCTTGGCTGCGCTATGGGAATTTGCGCGGGAATGTCAAAACTTGGAGTTAATCTGTCCTGCCAAGATTTTAGAGATTGCCTATGGGAGCGATCGCGATGTGATGCGGGTGAAGGTAAGTTCGGACATTGGCGATCAATATCTGGAAACCAAGTTATTGATAGGTGCGGATGGAGGGCGATCGCAGGTGCGAGCCATGGCAAAGATGGAGATATCCGAGCGTCACTACGAGCAGACCTGTATTGTTACTACGATTCAATCGGAAAATTCCCATCAAAATTTTGCTTACGAACGCTTTCAATCTAGCGGACCTTTTGCGATCTTGCCCCTAGGTAACGATCGCGCCTGTGTAGTATGGACAGCGACTAAAGAAGAAACTCCGACTTTACTCGCTCTCGATGAAGCCGCCTTTTTGCAAGAGCTAACCCGACGCTTTGGTGCGCCCTTAATGGCAAAGCTCGGCAAGATTAAAGTGATATCCAGCGATCGCGCTAATTATGTGCCCCGTTGGATGCATAGCCAAACCTATATTCAGCCACGCCTAGCGCTCATTGGTGATGCGGCCCATACCACCCATCCGATCGCAGGGCAGGGGATGAATCTTGGCATTCGCGATGTGAATGCGCTAGCTAAGGTGTTAAAAGCCGCCCATCAGAATCACGAGGACTTAGGAGCGATCGCCGTTTTAAAACGTTATGAATCAAAACGTAAATGGGATAACCTCGGCGTGATTTTGTTGACCGATATTTCCAATCGCCTTTTTTCTAACCATAACTGGTTCTTCAAAGTATTACGCCGCTTGGGGTTGCTGATTTTGCAAATCTCTCCGCTAAAGCGTATATTAATGTATTTTATGATGGGATTACATCAAATTTGAGGTGGATGTTCTTGCATTTTGACCCACATTCTACGAACATGAACTAGTTCAGATCGATTCATTCTTAAAGCTTCAATAGTTGCCCGACCAATTGCATTGACACCAATAATTTTTGTGCCATTTTCTCCCCAATTAAATGAATCTAACCATTTGTAAATTTGAGGATGAAACAACGGAGGCGAATTTGTCGCTGTAGATCTACCGAAATATAGACACTCACGCTACTTTTGCATATATTCCTATGTTTTTTAATGTGTATCTAGCTCTGGTTTTGAGAATGTTTAATTGATCTACTTTCATCAGAAGCAGATCTAAATCGTCTATCTCTCTATCTGAAAGGTTATTTTCGCTATTGCGTGTCAACATTTCACTGAGTTGTTGCTGAGAATCAATTGCTAATTTACTTTCTGCAAGTGCTTCTAGTTCGGCAATACTTAAGCCTTGTAATAATTCGCTGTCAACACTTGCGATCAAACGATTGTAGGTTGCGATGTCTAACACCACCCCAACTTTTTCGCCTTGCTGGTCAGTTACATATTGTAAAGACATAGCTTTTGATAGATGGTTGAAAATATAAAAAAATCTAGTACATTCACAATACAAGTACAAAACTATTCGGTCAAGTTGAGTCGAGAATAGACAATAATAATCTTTTACTTTCAGCGATCGCGAAAAATCATGGTTAAAATAACAGCACCTAGCACCTAATGTTCTGCTCTTAACCCATCAGTCCCCCTGCAACCGTGAAACTCCTTCAGATTTTTCAGGTATTTCCATTTTTTGATCGCACCGTCGATAAGTGGGCAACAGAAGCCCGATTACTTCGATGGCTGACTTTTTTATGGTTATTTGCGGGGCTAGCCGTACTTTTTTCCGCCTCCTATCCCGTTGCTGACATTGCCTTTAAAGACGGCACTCTTTACTTTAAATACCAATTGGCATGGGCGGCGATTGGGTTGTTGCTCTTTAATGCGATCGTCCATACGCCCTTACGGTTTATGGTCAAGATCAGCCCCATCTTTCTATTTATTATTTTGGCGCTACTTTATGCGACCCATATTCCTGGGTTAGGGACAACTCGTAATGCGGCAACAAGATGGCTATCGGTGGGATCGAGTTCGTTTCTATTGCAGCCCTCTGAGCTGATTAAACCTTTTTTGATTTTGCAGGCTGCTCAACTGTTTGGTAACTGGGCTAAGACCCATTGGAAGGTTAGATTAGGGTGGCTCATTGTCTTTCTATTGGTGCTGGGCGGGATTCTGATGCAGCCAAGTTTGAGTGTGACCGCACTCTGTGGGATTACGCTGTGGTTGATCGCTCTAGGCGCAGGACTACCAAATTTTCAGCTTTTGGGAACCGCCGCTTTAGGTACTTGTGTGGCGGTAGCTAGTGTCACCTTTCGCGAATATCAACGACGACGGATTATGTCCTTTCTCGATCCTTGGCAAGACCAAGCGGGGGATGGTTATCAACTGGTACAAAGTTTGATGGCGATCGGGTCTGGTGGTTTGTGGGGAACTGGATTTGGTCTATCACAGCAAAAGCTGTTTTTGCCGATTCAATATACCGACTTTATTTTTGCCATTTTTGCCGAAGAATTTGGCTTGTTTGGCGGAATTTGCTTACTTTTATTAGTGATGATCTACGGAACGATCGGTTTAGCGGTCACCTACAAGTGTAAAGATCCCGTGATTCGCTTGATTGCGCTGGGCTCAACTTCGCTGATTGTGGTACAAGCCATTTTGAATGTGGGCGTGGCAACTGGGGTATTACCCACAACGGGCTTGCCTTTCCCTTTCTTAAGTTATGGCGGTAGTTCCACCTTGTCTTGCTTAGTGATTGCGGGACTGTTGATTCGGGCGGCAAGGGAAATGTCTGCGGCGGATGTGATTCCGTTTGTGAAGGCAAAGAGTGATCGCCAAGATCCGAAAAACAAGCAACAGGAAAAAATAGAAGCGTCACGGCGGCGATAGTCTCTACAATGTTGGAGAAAAGCCACTTGAAGCTAGCAATTTTTACTGATGTCTGAACCCGATCTAAATTCGACCGCTGGCTATTTAGCAGTTTTGCGTAATCGTCAATTTTTGGCATTGTGGCTTGCCCAAATCGTAGCCCAGTTAGTTGACAAAGTCGTACTGATTCTATTGATTGCCCTTGCTGTGGCTGAGGGTGGGAGTGATGTCAATACGCGCGAATCATCGATCATGATTGCTATGACCTTACCAGCAGTATTTTTGGGGTCGATCGCAGGGATTTTTGTCGATTGGCATCCGAAGCGGGAAGTTTTAATTTTATGTAATTTTTTACGCGGGGCTTGTATTTTTGCGATTCCCTTTGCACCGCGATCGCTGGCGGTTTTATTGCTCTTCACTTTTATTATTTCGACACTTACCAACTTTTTTGCACCTGCGGAACAGTCGGCAATTCCTTTGATCGTGCCCAAGCAGGATCTCTTAGCGGCAAATGCCCTGTTCACCATTACGGAAGTAGGGTCGCTGATCGTTGGCTTTGCGATCGGCGCACCATTACTCACCTTTACCTTAAACCTTTTCCCGAACGCGACAGCCTATAGTCGTGAAGTTGTATTGGGTAGTCTATATATTGTTTCGGGTTTATTTTTGTTCGCTTTGCCTAAAAACGAAGTTATTCACCCCAAAAAAGTTGGATCGGGAATCTGGACTGATTTAAGAGAGGCTTTTCAGTATGTCAGACATAATCACTTGATTGGTGGGGCAATGCTCCAGATGATTTTATTGTATGCGGTGCTAGGAGCCATGCAGAAGCTATCGCTCAACCTCGCCGAAGTCGTTACGGGCAATCGCCAAGAATTTGGCTCATTTGTGGCTTCCGTAGGGGTAGGATTAGCGATCGGAGCCTTTCTGATCGGTAAATTTGGCGAGAAGATCGTCCATCGTCCCCTACCATTCATTGGCTTTATGGGAATGGCGTTTGGGCTGCTGATGTATGCTTTTGTATCTAATCAATGGGTAGCTTGGCTGATCGGTACTTTTATTGGCATTAATGGCGCTTTAATCGTAATTCCGATGCGAACGGTGATTCAGGAACATACCCCTGAAAATATGCGCGGTAAAGTATTTGGGCTACTCAACAATGGCGAGAATATTGCGGCGAGTTTGCCCCTTGCCGTGATTGCTGTTTCCTTAGATTTTTTAACAGGAATATTTGGTGTTCAAAATGGGGGTAAGCAACAAGTGGGCTTTCAGATCGTGTTAATTGTTTTTAGCTTGATTGTCTTTGGGCTTGGTACTTGGGCTTGGAAACGGACAAGAAGAGCCTTAGAAAATGTTTTATAGCTGTCGCCAGTCAAATTAAAACCCCAAAAGTAAAAGCCTTGCGTAGCAAGGCTTTTACTTTTGGTCTTTGAGAAAGGGTTTTTAAGTTAGGAAATGGCGTAGCCATTGCTTAACTTGGTATGAGGCGATCGCCTATTGAACTAGCTTGGCGAGTTCGCCACGATTGTTTAATTCCATGACGATATCGCAGCCACCAATAAATTCACCATCAATATAAACTTGAGGAAAAGTCGGCCAATCGGAAAACTCCTTTAAACCTTGACGCAGATCCCCATCTTCAAGAATATTTTCAGTTTCATAAGGTTGCCCCAACTTATTAAAAACCTGTACAACGGCGGCGGAAAAACCGCACTGAGGCTGTAGAGGCGTACCTTTGATATAGAGCATGATTTTATTGTTCTTGATCTGGCTCTCGATCTTAGTTTGCAAAATAGGGCTAAGCATATTAGTTTAATCTGGATTCAGTTTGCGAGCAATTTACTACTGTTACTATAGCAATCGTCATAATCCTTTTTCATATCAACAGCCAAAATATGAATGGCGGCGCGAAGCGCCGCCATTCATATTTTGGTTTAGCTAAACATCATGTTTTGCTCGCCAAGTCGGATAGGTGGTTTTCGGAGCTCTCAAGCATTCTTCGACAGTTTCAGCCACATTACGCCATGTAATATCCTCACGCCCAAGCATTTTGCGTAATTGGATGAGCGTATCTTCGAGTTCGAGATTAAATTTCTCAAAGGGTAAAGGGGATAAAGCCCTTTCAGGAGCTTGAATTACTTTATTCAAGGCTTCTTTGACAATACTAATAATTTGGTTTGTCATGTCAGATTTGACTCTTTGGCGCAAACTTTGTAACCCACGACGACTAGTGGCATACATGGGCGGCAACCGATTGAGTACGTAGGCTGCCACATCATCAATGCTAATTTTCTGCTTGATCGTTTCGTCAAGACGTTGGACACGACGCTCGACGATCGCGGCTACCAGACTTTCGAGAATATTGCTATAGCGGTAAACGGTTCCTGACATGTAGGACTCAAAATCTTTAATCTCCGCTGAGATATCCTTTTCGGTTTTGAGTGTTTTTGCACCATTGCCTAAAATTGGTGTGGGCTTGCGGCGCACCGCATAGCTACGCGCTAATAGAGAATTACGGCGGTCAAGGCTGACGTATGTGCCATTGGATAGCCCCTGATAATATCCCGAATCCAAGGCATCGCGGACGGCATCAGGTACGTCTTTCCACTTCAGATACTCTTTATTAAATAATTTGCGTAGTTTCACCAGCGATCGCGCTTGACTGATGAGTTCGTGGGCAGGAATGGGATCGGTCTGCCTTAAAACATCACTCTGAGTACTTAGAAATCCATTGCGGACGGTTTTAGCGATCGCGTTCCCCAACTCTTGATCGGCTTTTTTACGCTGCTGGATCCACCCCCGCTGCGTGGTGGCATACATTGGTGGTAATCGATTGAGTGTATAAGCAATTACTTCACTAAGATCGACTCGCTTTTTTACATCAGCACCTAATCTTTTGTATTGTGATTCTGCTTCTTCGATTACTAATTCTTCTAGTGCATTTCTACAACTGCTCATGGAAAATCCTTACATATTGAGGATTAGGTTCGCTTAGTTTTAGCGTGTTTAATCTATTAAAGGTATAAATGTTAGCACAAAATATCAATTCCTATGTAATTAAAGTTTCCATCCATAGACTTTTGTTTTAATTAATCAATCCAATCAGTTGGCGCTATTCACATTACGATTAATTTTATTTTTCAGTAATATAGTTACTAAAAAATAAAGTTAATTGAAAATCAAATTTCTAGTATTAGACTTTCATGAAAGTTGTTTTTTAAGTTCACAGTAGCAGTTCTAAATAGAAAAGATCTAGCGCCAAAACTCTTGAATCTAAAAATCAGAAATCATTAATTCCCGTCTCGGGAATGGTTGTTTTGGATAAACCTGCGATCGCCCTGAGATTTTGGCAACGAATCAATTCGGTAAACTCTGGGGTATTCCGTCCCGCTAGCTTTGCCGCCGCAGGAATGCCATCCAGTAAAGCTCTAGCCGCTTCAGCTTCTCGGTAACCTCTTCTTTGCGCAACTTCAAGTGCTTCGCGATCCGATTCGATTTGAATTTGTGAACTTTTGTTTTTACGCAAAATTTGATTGATGCCAATTGTGCCTAATAGTATGGCGATCGCTATTCCCGTTATATCTCCTTGGATTGCTTCGACAATTCCACCTGCTAGGGACATGGCTGCTACCCCCTGATAAGCACCTGTTTGTAACCATCTTGTCTGTTGTCGCCAGCTTACTTCATACAATAACAGTAGATCCCTTTGTGGCTCGGGTAACTGTCGCCATAAACGAAAATTTATGAGTATTTGTGCGCCTTTCTGCCATGGCAAGATGGGCAGACTCGCAATCGGTTCGATCTGCTCGGATGTGGATTTAATTGATGTGGTCATGCGCCAAGAGGCAGGGAGGAGATCGCGTAGGCGGGCGATTTCTTCATTGATGTTCATAGGAGTTGGGAGATTATTTTTTCAGGGAGATCGCTTCTAAAAATCTTGCAAGATTCTGCAAGAAAAATATTGTCAGAATTGGTAGTGCAAATTATATGATTTTAGACACCATGAAACTTATGTCCTATCTAAACTTAGCAACCCATGAGCAATAATTTAACTGTCGCTGATGCCGAGCGCGTGCTTTGGGAACTGAGCGACCTAGACGACGAAACGGCAACTTTAGAACGCAGGTCGCAAATTTGCGAAGCCCTAGATTATTTAACTCAAAAGTCGGATTACCATATTTTTGGGATCTGTGCCGATACTACCAAGCAAGCTTTACAAGCCTTAAAAAATTACGCCGATCACTTTCGATACGATTTGCCTGATGCTGACCTACCTGCGATCGCTGATGGGATCTACCTAAAATATAACCCTCGCAGTCGTCGCTATCACTCTGACAACTACAAAGGGCTATATCGGGGAGTCTTGCTATCTTTTCATACTGATTTTACCGATGGCTATAGCGGTACGCATGGACATTTCCCATTAGATCTTTTTTAAGGAATAGGGGGACAAGGCCTCCCTATTCTTTAAAATAACCTCAAAGCCCAAAAGTAAAAGCCTTGCTTAGCAAGGCTTTTACTTTTTAATGCCAGCTTAATACCAATTTCCAAAAGTGTGGCTACACTTTTGGAAATTGAAAACCAAATCCAGTAAGGGTTTTAAAATCACAAAATGGCGTAGCCATTTTGTGATTTGGTATCACTGGAACTGACGTTAAAATACTTGATCGGTGAAGCTGCCATGTAACCCATAGGGGACGTGATGCTTTAAATGTAAAGTGGCGACTGGTTTTCCCGCAATATTTTGAGCGTCAAGAATCACTAAATCGGAGCGATTGTGAGCCGCATCAAAAACTAAAGTCATGATCCATCCATCATCTTCAGCCCCATGACGATCCGCATGACGATCGCGAGGTACAAAAATTGGCTCACTAATAAAGCCCCTTGGCGCAAAACTATGAAACTCTTGCTTGCCAGTTTCTACATCTACTTTGGCGATCGCTTGCAAAGGAGCATTACCCGACTCTTTGGCGATCGCGCCGATATAGGCATAGCGATATTTCTGCCCCATACAACGGGGATTTACCACAGGAAATTCGCAGGAGCGCTCTAATATAAGCTGACGCTTTACCGTACCAAGTTTGGGATTAATTCTAAAGCGGTATAGCTGTCCCGCAACTACCCCGTCAAAATCTATATTCCGAAAATCGGTATTGGGTTCCAGCTTCGGATAGTCAGGATAGCAAACTGAATCGACAATAATCTCATCCCCCTCTTCATACGCATTGCAATGGTGAAACACAAAGCAAGGATCGGTTTCTAGGGTTTGGAGATTGCCTTGGCGATCGACTAGCAAAAACTGACTGGGCGTATTTGGTCTTAACTCAATGCATTCCCCAGCGGTGGCAAAGCCAAAAATAAAGGGCAAAGGTTTAAAAGAAACAGGATTTTGCATAAAAATTCGATAGTTCGGCGTATAGGCAAAATCATGTAAGAAGCAAAATCCCGATACCGTGACCTGTGATTCGGTGGATAATTTGCCTTCGGTATTTACCTGATAGATCGAAATTTTGGATTGTGGTCCAGGTTGTACGCCAAAGCCCCACAAATCACCCGTGTGATCGTCCCTCCTCGGATGAGCGGTGAATACCTTGCCAGCCTCCAATTTGCCCTCAAAATTTTCTAACCCTAAGGTGTCCAAATTTTTGGGATTGAGGGCATAGGGTTGAGCGGCTTCCCAGAGAGCCAGTAATTTGCCCCCTTGATATACCACATTGGTGTTAGCAACATTTTTATTCCGTAAATCAAAGATATTGCGGAGCCACCCTCCCGCCTTTTGCGTGCCAAAGACCCCCCGATAAAGAATCTTTCCCGCTTTCTGCTCCGCTAAAAATTCAGGAGTTTTTACAAACTGATTTGTGAAATGCGCCTTGCCATCTTTGATGGCGATCGCACAGATCATGCCATCGCCATCAAAGGGATGTCCGTACTTTTGCCCGTTAATATCCAGTTGCCCTGGTCCATTGCGAAATAAAGTCCCCTCTAAGGCGATCGGAATTTCGCCTTCAACTTCATCAATCCAATAGGATCTCTCAGTGCGCAGAGACTCATAGCCCTTTTGCCAATCTTCACACGAAAAAGTAGGCGATGCAGTCTGAACCATAGGTAATTACTATCTAAAAAAATACTATTTACAAATAAACCTGCTCGTATTGTAACAATTTCGTCACAATTACAATTTATCCCAGAACACAAAATGGCTTAGCCATTTTGTGTTCTGGGATTAGGACAAACCCCAATCCCAAAATAGAGTTGCGGCACTATGCGCCGCAACTCTATTTTGGGCTTTATATCTTAACTACAATGGCTATAGCTATATTTTGTTAATTGGGATTAGGGCAAAATCAAACCCCAAGAGGATAAGGTTGGCGCAAAGCGCCAACCTTATCCTCTTGGGGTTTGATTTCTATGGAGCTTGGGGTGGGCTAGAAATTTCTTTTAAAGATTTGCCCATCTCTTGCTCTGATTCGCTTAAAGACCAGCGATACGAAACCTGAACACCGTGATACTGACAGAGATCTTCAACCTGTTTCTGTAAAGCAAAAGCCTTTCGCAGGTTAATAATCGCCGCCTGAAGATGTTCTCTTGAAACATTCATCTTTGCCGCTAGATGGGGTTGCTTCATTTCATTGTGTAAGGCTGGCAAGGTCTGGCGCTCTAATAGCTGAAGCAAAAGCTCGTAGTGGATATGGGATGGAACAGGGAGTGAACTCACAAATACCTCGATCGATGCAAAACCAAAGTTAAAACTTAGCTGTATATTTAATTGGAGTTTTTGGGGCTATGCCTCAAATCCCCTCAAGAAACTATTTGAAGTGCTTCGCGTCAAGCTCGACATATCCAAGACTTAAGTTGAGACTTATATAAATTGTAGAGGATAAATTTATGCTGTTTTCACAGACATCTCTGAGACTTACATTTCTTTTTGCTTTTGGACTATCTCAAATCTTGCCCCTAACTGAAGTAGCGATCGCTCAAAATAGCAACTTATCAAGCTCAAGCTCCTTAAATTCCCTACAAATCGCTCAAGCGAACACAATTATTTTTGTCTCTCCCAATGGCTCAGATAACAACTCAGGGTTATCCGCCGATCAACCATTGCAATCCATAACTGCCGCCCTCAAAAAAAATCCTCAGAGTGGGGCAACTATCCAATTAGCCTCTGGGACTTACTCAGCAGCAACGGGCGAACAATTTCCTTTGCTCATCCCAGCGGGAGTTACTTTACGGGGAAATTCTAGCAATCAGGGGCAAGAAGTTATTATCTCAGGAGGAGGTAGCTTCGTCAGTCCCACCTTCGCGCGTCAAAATGTTTCCATGTTGACCGAAAAAGGCGCACGCATTGAAGGCATTACCCTTACCAATAAAAATACTAGGGGTTATGCCCTCTGGGTTGAGTCAGCACAAGACGTTATCATTACCAACAACACATTTGCTAACTCTGACCATGACGGAGTGTTTCTAACAGGTGTTACTTCAGCCACAGTTAGCAATAACATCTTTACTAAAAATGGTGCAAACGGGCTTTCCGCCGTTGGTGTAAGTTCGGGACAAATTCAGTCCAATACCTTCGATAACACTGGCTTTGGTTTGGCGATCGGTCAAAAATCTCAGGTAGCGGTTATTTCTAATCGCATTGTTAATAACCGTGGGGGCATCGTTGTCTCAAATCTCTCCACCCCTTCATTTCGCAATAATTTCATTGCTAACAATCAAGAAAATGGATTAGTGATCCTAAAAGATCGGAAGGGACAGCCCACAGTCGATCTCGGTACAACTACGAGTCCCGGTCAAAATATTTTTCAAAATAATAAATTAACTGATATCAACAATGCCTCTGGCGTAACCGTCGTTGCGATCGGCAATCAAGTCGATCCTAAACGAGTGCAAGGAGCCGTTGATCTTGTCCAAGCAACATCACCAATTCCTTCCCCCACAACTCCTACAACTCCTACAACCCCTACCCAAGTCACGTTTAAAGATGTTCCCTCAAACTACTGGGCGCAAACTTTTATTCAAGAGCTAGCTAGTAGAAATATTATCAAAGGATTTCCCGACGGGAGTTTTCGACCTAATGAACCCGTTACTAGAGCGCAATTTGCTGCCATTCTGAATCAAGCTATGAACAAGCCAACCGTTCGGAGTAACACCATTTTTACTGATGTCTCTTCAACTAATTGGGCTGCCCCCGCTATTCAAAAAGCCTACACCACTGGTTTCATGTCTGGCTATTCCAGCACGACATTTCGTCCCAACGAAAATATTTCCCGCGTACAAATTCTAGTATCCCTAGCTAACGGATTGGGATATGCACCAGTCAAGTCTACGGATGCAACATTGCAAGCTTACACAGATGCGAGTACTATTCCCACCTACGCCCGTAACAGTGTTGCCGCCGCTACCGAAAATCGTTTGGTTGTTAACTATCCCAGCCTCAAGCTCTTAAACCCCAATCAACCATCTACGAGAGCCGAAGTCGCCGCTTTTGTCTACCAAGCCCTTGTGCGATCGGGGCAAATCCAAGCCGTATCCTCCCCCTATATCGTTAATCAATAATTAATTCAATAATTAAGTATTAAGTAGGCGTTTAAATTTATCTAAAATCTCCTCAACCACACGTGAATATATATTGAAATGTTGCCTACAGGCTCAAAGCATTGCCCACCAATGTTTTGAGCCTGTAGGAGGAGGGAAGGGGAATAAAACTTGGGAGAAAGGTATTGACAGGATTAGAAAAGGTTGCTAACTTAATAAAGCGCTGAAGGGAAGCGGAGCGAAAGCGAAGCAGCCCGAACTGAAAGGAAAAGCGCAAGGAACCTAGACAAAAGAATAGTTTGAAAGCTTTAAGAAACCAATAAACCT
>NZ_SELU01000008.1:0-96741 GCF_006861605.1 Pseudanabaena sp. UWO310
CCTGATTTTGATGACCGTCTCATGTTGAATGCGGCTGGCTTATGGAACTTCTATTTAGATTTTGCTTGCAATGGACAGAAAAAGTAAAATCACCTCTGTGCTTTGCTTTTATTTCCCAACAAGTCTATTACACCAGTCCCGTTTATTCCGAGCAAAACAAGTTTTGCGGCTTAATTTGGTGCTTTCGTGATATTACCGCCAAAAAACAGGCGGATCTTCTGCAACTGCAATTAATGGAAGATCTGCGTAAAGCCAAAGAGGAAGCCGAAGCAGCCGTACAGACTAAGGCAGCTTTTCTCGCCATGATGAGCCATGAAATCCGCACCCCGATCAATGGTGTCATTGGTATGACCCAACTTTTAGCGGGAACTAAACTCAATGCCGAACAGGATAAGTTCGTGCGGACAATCCAAGTAAGCGGTGAAATGTTGCTGTCGGTTGTCAATGATATTTTGGATTTTTCCAAAATTGAATCTGGCAAATTGGAATTAGAGAATAGGGCTCTGGATGTGAGAGCTTTAGTGCGTGACATCTATGATGTGCAATTGTCTAAAGCGAAGGAAAAAGACCTTAAGTTTGAATTTAACGTGCAGTCCCAAGTACCACCATTTATTATGGGGGATGTCACCAGACTCAGACAAATTTTACTAAATCTTGTTTCCAATGCTCTGAAATTTACGGAGACAGGTGGAGTAAGTATAGGCGTTCGCTTAGCTGTCGAGGAGACTCCTACTGCCGATCGCCCTTTTCAATTGCTGTTTTCGGTTACTGATACGGGGATCGGCATCACTGACGATCAAATGCAGCGTCTGTTTCAGCCCTTTTCTCAAGCCACGGCTGCGACCTCCCGCAAGTATGGTGGTACGGGGCTGGGATTGGTAATTTGCAAAAATTTGGTTGAGAATATGGGAGGGGAAATTCAAGTTGAAAGTAAGAACGATCGAGGTTCTACTTTTTCTTTTACGATGACAACGCAAATTGCTAAAAGTCAGCCAAGCTATACGCTGCAAGATGCGGTGAATAAAGCTCCCAGTAGCAATAATACTAGTCTTGGTAGTCGCTTAGGCGATCGCGTGCCCTTAAAGATTTTGATTGCTGAAGACAACTTGATCAACCAAGAGCTAGCTATGGCGATGCTGATTAAAATGGGGTATCAACCCGATGTGGTCGATAACGGGCTTGCCGTGTTAGAAGCGGTACAGGTTAGCCATTATGACTTACTTTTGCTAGATGTGCAGATGCCTGAAATGGATGGTTTAGAAACTGCCGCCTATCTAGTCAATCATTGGCATGAATTACATATCAGTTACGAACGTCCCACGATTATTGCAATGACAGCAAGTGCGATGCAGGGCGATCGCGAAATGTGTCTGCGGGCAGGTATGGATGACTACATCAGTAAGCCAATCATGATGGATTCACTCC
Organism: Pseudanabaena sp. UWO310; assembly: GCF_006861605.1. NCBI lineage: Bacteria > Bacillati > Cyanobacteriota > Cyanophyceae > Pseudanabaenales > Pseudanabaenaceae > Pseudanabaena > Pseudanabaena sp. UWO310. The sequence goes on from NZ_SELU01000008.1 coordinate 1,426, forward strand.
AACGGACTATTGAAAAATGGACGTTAGGAGGACATAGTAATGAAGCGATCGACCTAGATAAAGATATGCAATCAAATCCCCCCTCCGTTATCGATCGAGCAGCTATCAAAAATCTCGAACAAATTAATCCTAAACTCATCGGACGGATGATTAACTTATTCACGACTGAAGAAGCTCCGATATTATTGTACAATCTGCGGCAAGCAATCTCTAACAACGATCTTAAGGAAGTGAGTTATGGCGCTCACACCTTAAAAGGAAGTAGCAATATTTTGGGTGCAAAAGCATTGGGGAAATTGTGCCTTGAAGTCGAACTAAAGGGAAAGCAAGGAGACAAAGAAGGATTAACTGAGTTATTAGTGGAAATTGAAAAGCAATATCAAATTGCCTGTGAAGAGTTGGCGAAATTATCTAGCTAGATATATTGCTCTGCACTGTATAAAAAGAGGGTTGCTGCGCGGAGCGCGGCAACCCTCTTTTGAGGTTTATGATGATGCAGTTGACGGTAGCTATAGAATAGAAAAGCGCAACTTTTCTATTCTATAGCTGCCAAATTTATGCTCTCCATCCGCAATCTTTGCTATCACCCATCCGCTACTCCTGAGGCAATCCTTAACAATATATCCTTTGAACTACAGGATCGGCAATTGGGGCTGATGGTGGGACCTAGTGGTTCTGGCAAAAGTACATTACTCGAAATTTTGGCAGGATTTGTAGAGTGGAATAGTGGCAGTATTTATTGGAAATCGCAGGAACTAATGCCCGATCACTTGCAGCAAATATGTGGTTTAGTATTTCAGTTTCCCGAACGTCATTTTTGTGGGAGTACTATTCTAGAAGAACTCAGGTTAGGACATATCGATCTAGATGGCGATCGCATCCAAGGTGCTTTAAGCTCAGTGGGGCTTAGTCATCTCAATCCTAGTAATTCACCGCAATCCCTTAGCGGTGGGCAGCAGAGGCGATTAGCCCTCGCCGTACAATTAATTCGCCAGCCCAGTCTGCTGTTACTGGACGAACCAACCGCAGGCTTAGATTGGTCAATGCGCAAACAAATTCTGGGTATTTTGCAAGAGCTTAAAAAAAATTGGACAATTCTCGTCGTTACCCACGATCCTGAAGAACTTGATGAAATGGCAGATCAGACTTGGTCGATCGATCATGGCAAGATAGGAACAATTCATAAATGAGTGATATGACCGATAACAATGGCAATCCTGATAGTTTAATCGTCAAGCCTAAAAAATCGGGACTAGCCCCCCTAATTCTTACTTTAGTAGAACTATTGCGCCAGCTAATGGAAGCTCAAGTAATTCGGCGCATGGATGCTGAAAAGCTGACAGAATCAGAAATTGAAAGGGCTGCCGATAGTTTACAGGCTTTAGAGCAGCAGATTCTCAATCTTTGCGATGTTCTCGATATCGATCCTGCGGATCTCAACCTCGATTTAGGAGAATTTGGCAAACTTCTTCCTAAATCTGGCTCCTACTATCCCGATAAATCTTCTAGTGAATCTTCAATTTTAGAATTGCTCGATCGCTTAATCAGTACTGGTATTGTCCTCGAAGGTGATGTGCAGATTGGCTTAGCGAATATTAATTTAATCGATCTCAAGTTGAAATTATTGCTGACTTCTGGCGATCGCACTTCGTAATACCAATTCCCAAAAGTATAGCTACAGTCACTTGACTTAGGACAAATCAAACCCCAAGAATTGACTGGCGGCGCTTCGCGCCGCCAGTCAATTCTTGGGGTTTATGTCCTAGTACAATTGGCGACAGCTAAATAGCCACACTTTTGGGAATTGAAAACCAAACCCAGTAAGGGTTTTAAAATCACAAAATGGCGTAGCCATTTTGTGATTTGGTATAAATTGGTAGTCTTTTTCAGATTTCCTGTGCTGCTTGTCTGACGGCTTCTTGAACTGTTAATAAAGGAACATTTTGCAAACGGGCTAGGCTCGCGCAATCCTCATATTCTGGCTGGATTGTCCGAAAGCCATGGCGCTGGGCAATTTTTACTCTCGCTTTACCATATACCGTTTCTACTTCATGGATTTCCCGATTGAGAATTTTACGCTCCTGTAATCGATATCGAATGCCGAGGGTACTCGTTTCTCGAAAGAGAACTCGTTCGCAAATATCCTGTCGATCGCAGGGACAGAGGACGGTAATTAAGATGCCGCTGCGAGATTTTTTCATGCCGATCGCTTGGGTATAGACATCCAAAGCGCCATGATGAAATAGTTGCTCCATCGTGTAGGCGATCGCTTGGGCAGTCATGTCATCGACTTGAGTTTCGAGGATCGCGATCGTTTCCGTTTGGATAGTAGGTGGATTCTCAAGATTTAAGCTTTTTTTTTACCCTCGCCCACCCATAAACGCAGAGCATTCGGAATTTCTAAATCCCTCGTACCCGCTCCCATACCCACTTTTTGGATTTCCATGAAGGGAACTTCACCGAATTTTTCACAGAGGGTAACGGCGATCGCTGCTCCTGTGGGCGTAACTAATTCTTTCCTGATGCCATTGTCAAAGGTGATGACTCCATGCAATTCCCATAGCTTTAATGTGGCAGGCGCAGGTACGGGCATCTTGCCATGATCGCAATCCACATAGCCACCGCCCGCAGGTAAAGCCGAACAGTAGATTTGTTCAATATCTAACCAAGCAAATCCCGCACAGGTACAGACAATATCGACGATCGCATCCAGCGCTCCTACTTCATGAAAATGGACGGCTTCGGGGGCAATGTTGTGGACGGCTCCCTCGGCGATCGCTAATGCTTTAAAGGTAGCGAGGCTCCATGCTTCAACCTGTTTTGGTAGCTTTGCCTCGCGAATAATTTTATTAATATCAGGTAAGTGCCGATGTCCTTGAGGAGAATGTTTATGATGGGAAGATTCATGATCAGCATTGGGTAAATGAGAATGCGATTCATGACTATGGGAACTAGGACTATGGGAACTAGGACTATGGGAACTAGGGCTATGCTCTCCATGATCGTGATGAGCGTGGGAATGCTCCTGACTTAACTCAACCGTGGGAGGCTCGCTACCACCATTGTTTCCTAATTGGTTTAGTAATTCGACATGTAGCTTTGTTGCGGTAATGCCACCACGAAAAACAGATTCTGTCCATAACTTGACTTCGCGATCGAGTCCTAATTTGTGAACGACCTCCTGTAGGTAAGCTAAGGGGACACCTGCACTTACCAGCGCTCCCAAGCACATATCACCAGCGATACCTGTTGGACAATCTAAATATGCCACACGTCCCATGAAAATACCTGTAGAGTCGATAAATTTATAAAATATTTCGCCTCTCAGAATCCTAGCATTGATAGCTATCGCCGCCTGTATTAATACCAAAGCTCAAAATGGCTATGCCATTTTGAGCTTGGAAAACCCCTACTGGGTTTGGTTTTTAATTCCCAAAAGTATTGTCACACTTGCGTGAATTGGTATAATCCCAATTCCCAAAATGGCAATGCCATTTTGGGAATCTCAAAATCTTACTGGGTTTAGTTTTTAATTCACAAAAGTGTTGCTACACTTTTGTGAATTGGTATAAATTAAGGAGAGAAACCGATCGCGCCTTGCAGATTGGCATCTGTCCAAATGGTGCTTTCCGTAACTATATTAGTTAAATTTGCATTAGTTAGATTTGCCTGTGTTAAGTTGGTTCCGATCAAGACGGCTTCACTCAAATCTGCACCCCCAAAATAGGCCCTTTGTAAATTCGCGATCGCAAAATTTGCTTTTTTGAGAAATGCCATACTTAAATCAACTTCCTGCATCTCGGCATTGCGAAATTTAGTTTCGATACAGATGGAATTCGACAAAATTGCTCTATACAAATAGGCATAACTGAGATCAGCCTCGCTGAGATTAGCCTTAGTCAGGTTCGCCATACTCAGAGAAGCATCACTTAAAAATGCATTGCACAACTCCGCCCCAACCATTTGGGCTCCACTAAAAATAGCGCCCCCAAGATTAGCTTTGTTTAAAATCGCCTTGTTTAAGATCGTCTCGCTAAAATTCGCCATCAGACAGCCAGCCATACTAATGTCGGCAAAATCAAGGGAGGTTCCCCATAAATTCGCGCGAGTTAGTAACGCTCCTCTCATTTTGACACGGCTCATTTTGGCGTTACTTAAATTGGCATTACTTAAGTTTGCGCCACCAAAATCAGCATTCTGAAGGTTTGCGCCACTGAGGTTTGCGCCACTAAAGTCAATATTTTTAAAACTACCCCCACTCAGATTTACCCCCCTTAGGTCAGCGCCACTGAGATTCGCTGCACCGAGATTGATGCCGCGTAGTTCTAGCGATCGCAGATCTGTGTTTGTAAGGTTAACGTCTTGGAGATTTGTTTGATTGAAATTGACCTGATGGATCAAGGCTCGGCTCAGATTTGCCCCCTGCAAGTTAGCATTCACAAAAACTGTTTCCTGTAAAACCGCCCGTGATAGATTGGCTTGAGTTAAATCGGTGCGACTAAAGTTCGCCCTACTCAAGTTAGTTTCGCTCAAGTTGATGCCTCTGAGTTTCAACGAGGACAAATCAACTTTTTGTAAATCGATCTCTGCGAGATCGGTGCTATCGCGCCAAGTATTCCAATGCTCGGCACCATCTTTAATATGTCGAACAATTCTTAGATCGGCCAAAATGATTTACTCAAATTGATGTTTAGACATGCTTCTAATTTAAGCTGTTTTTCCAGATAAATCTAGACAAGCCAAATGGCGCAGATCCAAGAACTTGAGGGAATTATGTGGGATTACCGTCTAAATTACTGTCTAAATTATTAACAACATTATGGATAACAGTTTGAGCATTTCGTTGCCAGCGATCGCGTTTAATCCTTCTCAATGCTGATCCCGTAAAATGTTGATTCCATTGCTCGTCAGTCATGGTTGCCAAATCGGTTAACTGCGGATTGAGATTGTGAGGAAAAGGTTGAAAATCAGTTTCCAAAGTCTCTTGGGCAAAACGTTGATTCCAAGGACAAACATCTTGGCAGATGTCACATCCCGCTACCCAATTTTGTAAATTAGCACCGATCGCTTCGGGGATCTGATCTGACCTATTCTCAATGGTATGGAAAGCGATGCAGCGATTGGCATCAACCACAAAGGGCTGAGCGATCGCTCCCGTCGGACAGGCCTCGATACAGCGCGTACAAGTACCGCAGTGATCGGTATGGGGGCGATCGGGCTCGATCTCCAGATTAGTTAGTAATTCTCCCAAAAATAACCAAGAACCATAGTCGCGGGTAATTACATTGCTATGCTTCCCAATCCAACCGATTCCTGCTCTCTGGGCTAAGGCTTTTTCGGCTATGGGTCCCGTATCTACATAATAACGAGTTTGAATATCTTCCCCTTGCGCCGTGAGCCAAGTGGCGAGAGCTTTAAGCTTCTTCGTCAAAACCTTGTGATAGTCCCTTCCCCAGCCATAGCGGGAAATTTTACCGATCTGGCGATCGCTGGAATGTTGGTTTGGGGTGTAGTAATTCAGAGCCACGCAAATGACTGACTTTACCCCTGTCATCACCGTTGTAATATCCTGCCGTTTAGGATTTGCCATCCAATCCATATCCGCTTGATATCCGAGTTCGAGCCATGCTTGTAAACGTTCTGCCTCAATCCCAGACTCGGCTCTGGCAATACCAACTTTGCTAAAACCGAGGGCGATCGCTTTTTGTTGAATCGCCTGTTTAATTTCTGCTTGTGACAAATTTTCCATAATATCGGCTAATTGGCTAATCGGCTAATCGACAGAGCCAATGGCGATCGGCGGCAACGACCACTAACCACCGCCCAACCAACCAAAAAATCCACTTTTCTTGTCATTTTTGGCTTTAGGATCTGGTTTTGCTGGATTTGCAGCAGCAGAACTTGTCCCACCAACTTGATCGATATATTGATTTGCCAGAGGCTCGTTAGGATTTAGTTTCAAGGCTTGCTGAAAACTCACTTTAGCCATGCCCGATAACTTTTGATTCATATACACAAGCCCTAACAATGCATGGCACTTACTATTATTGCAATCAAGTTGAATGGCACTCCGCAATTCTTTTAACGCTGATGTCCATAATTTTTGATTGATGTAGCTTTCAGCTTGGCGAATGTACTGCTTGATTGCTGCATCATTGGTGTCCTTGCTGCCATCTTGGTTCTGGCGTTGGGCTTGACTGTTGCTGGTTTGACTGGCACTTCTCGCCACTGTATTACCACTAGTATTGCCGCTAGTATTGCCACTGGTATTACCCATATTACTAGCACTTCTCGCTGCCGTATTGCCACTAGTATTGCCACTGGTATTACCTATATTACTGGCACTTCTCGCCGCCGTATTGCCACTGGTATTGCCGCTAGTATTGCCACTGGTATTATCTGTATTGCTGGCATTCCGCAACGACTCACTCCGCATTTGGTAGGCATTGCCACTGGTATAGCTTGGTCGCGCTCCCGTGTTAATGCCTGTATTACCATTTGGATTGCTGGTGGCGTGATGGTTAATGCTAGGATTAGGAGGAGGGGCAATAGGAGTTTTAAGCCCAGTATTAACTATGGGGTTGGGGGAATGACTGTAACCCTCTTGCAACAAAATATGGACTAAATTTAGTTCGCTTAATAAACCAATGTTTTCTAAAGCTTGTTCTAAATTTTGATACTGAACTTTTGCTATTTCTTGAACTGCTTGTTCGTAATTTACTTCTTTAGATGAAACTAAATATTTTTTAGCGATGTCTGATTGTGGAGAAAATTTTTGGTTGCGTTTCATCAATCGTTTACCCAGCAATTTTAAGATTGCTGAATACTCAGTCCGCTCTCGCTCTTGCGACAGCACATTGTAGGCTGGGTTAACTAATTTGGATAAATATTGGGTTGCTACTTGCTTTTCGGAATTCGATCGCCCATGAACATCGGGATGCAAGCATTTAGCAATTAAGAGATATCGTCTACGCACAAGGGAGGATTCAGCTGTTAATGGTAAGCCCAGTACAGCGTAATAATCGTTAAAGTCATATTGACCGATGCCGCGATCTATACGAAATGTCTTTGGATGTTCCACAATCTATCCTCGGCGTTGCGCTACTCAGAAAAGAGCTTTCAGGCTTTAAGAGTTTCTAAACCAGATAAGTAATGATAGCTTACCCACTAATAATACAGGTACGATCTCGACAATCATATATTTTCTAGAGATAAAACAGTGAAAATTCAGAAATAATTGTCAAATTATAAAGATGATTAGAAATTATTAATTATTAATTATTAATTTCTATAGCTGTCGCCAAATATCCTACTCCCTAACCAATAATTAGCGTTGCGGCGCGAAGCTAATTATTCACTGGGAAGGGAATAGGACATAAACCCCAAGGATTAATTGGCGGCGCTCCGCGCCGCCAATTAATCCTTGGGGTTTACATTCTTTTATGAACTAGCTAAAACTTGTTTTGCGGTTTGAATTTGATCGCTGCTAAAACCTGCTTCATTAAGAAAGTTTAAAAATTCAGAATTACGATATCTCGCGTCAACGCCGATCGCCTCGCGAAAAATTTTGCGTGCGTTAGGTAGATCGCCTGATGCCCATTGCGCGATCGCCTGAGCGACAAAGGGATGGGGATTATTGGGTTCCAGTTCGATCGCTTTTTGAGCATAGGCGATCGCCAGATCGTATTGCTTGAGACGTTGATAGGCCAAGCTGAGGTTGTAATGGGCGATCTCATTATCAGTTTTGAGGATAGCTGCCCAGCTATGCAGAACCACCGATTGAGGCAAGTCCCCACGGACTAGATATACAATCCCGATCGCATTAAAGGCTTGTAGCGAGGATGGGGATCGATAAATTGCTTCCCATAGGGATGCTGCCGCCGCCTCATCTTTTTTCGCAAGATGCTGTGTCCAACCCAGAATAATCCGACCATCAATATTTTGGGGATCGAGGGCAATGGATTTCTCTAAAGCCGCGATCGCTTCCTCAAATCGTTCTTGTTTGCGGTAAGCAAGCCCCTGTTGGCGATACTCATCCGCTGCTTGTTTATCGGCTGGGGTTGCTTTACGCGCCTGCGATGAATTTGATGGTTTAGAACTAGCAGCGATCGCAGGAAATATAAATATGAGGCTTGTTGCAAGCATCATTACAAGCATCATTAAATTTGACAAGCTGAAAATTGTGGGCAAGCGTTTCAAAGCAATTTTCCTATCGATAATGCAAAAGGCTCGCTTTGCGAGCCTTTTGCATTTTATTTTATTTGCTTGCCGTAAACTGACGATAGGCTCTGGAAACTAATTTGTCATCCAAAAAAGTAACATTCATATTCATCTCGCCACTCGACCAACTGACAATCACGGCGCGATCGCTAACATTGTGATCGATCCCCAAAGGCTTACCTTCACTGCCTAAAATACTTGCCACTTGGTCGTAACTCATTCCTCGACCGAGGCAGATATAGTTTTTCAAGGAGATGGCAGGATTGCCACAACGATATTGAACGTTGGTGATATTGGTGTCATGGTGCTGTTTGGGCATCAGAGCAAGGTTAATGGATGGTCCTGATAAGACTTCAGTTAGCCAATATAGAGCAATTAGCATCACGCCAAGGATCAGCACATCCTCAATTACAGCCCGAACTAAATTGCGTTGATGGCGACGCTTGATTTGCTGGGCTTTTTCCTTTGTCCAAGTTTCCCAAGGGAAGGTATCGACCCACTGGATTGTGTCGTTAAACTTAGCGATCGCGCTAGTGCCAATCGCCGCCAAAGCTCCTTTGGGATCGCGAATCGTGAGGCGGCTAGCAGTGCGGGCTGCTTGGATCGTTTTGGGATTAACTAACCAGCCACGGAAACGGCGCACCAAATTACCAGCTTTAAATTTACCTCTAGCTAGAGGGCTGCTTTGAGCGCTACGCGATGGCTGACGCGAATCGCGGACAAGTGCATTGGATGGCAAAGGCTTGGGGGCGGCAATAAATGGAATATCTCGTCCCTGTGCTAATAATGGAACTGCTTCGCCAATGACATAAAATTCCCATTCAATGCGCCGCACGCCCACGAGTTGGAGTCGATTAAAGTATCGATCGATATTTTGAGTAAATTCATTGAGGCGATCGCGATTAGCGTCAGAAGTAATCAGAGTAAAAGCAATGGATAGAACTTGCTGCTCAAACTTCAGCTCCGTTTGCTCAGCAGCCACTAGATCCATATAGTCGGAAGCAAGACTGGTCAAAACATGCTGCAATTTCTGCCAAGCTTGTCTGTCTTCAAGATTTAATCGCACTGCTTTCATGATTTATCCTCATCATTGACCCTAATTAGGTCTCATCATCTTAGGTAACTATGGGAACAGTTACGCTGTTTGTAACAAGGTCGATGTTACCCAAACCCAACAAGTTTTTTAACAACCCCAGCAAATATGGTTGTAAGTAGCTAGGCATAAGTAAACTTAAAACCTAGAAGAGCGTACCGCCCGCGTAGCGGGCGGTACGCTCTCTGGTTTTGGTTTTTAATTATGCCTAGCTACTTATCGCTAAAGTCACTTGACTTAGGACAAATCAAACCCCAAGAATTGAGTGGCGGCGCTCCGCGCCGCCACTCAATTCTTGGGGTTTATGTCCTAGTCCATTTGGCGATAGCTATATCTAGGACAAAATTAAAACCCAAAAGATGAGTGGCGACGCTTAGCGTCGCCACTCATCTTTTGGGTTTTATCGCTAAAAGATCCTCATGCTTGTGGGTAAATCAGGGAATGCTTCGGCTACAGCCTGATAAACAATACGACCATTCTGGATATTGAGCCCTTTAGCTAGAGTGCGATCGCGTCCAAGGGCTTCCAATCCAAAATCAGCTAAAGCACAGGCGTAAGGAAGCGTCGCATTGACTAAAGCCTGCGTTGCCGTCCAAGGTACTGCTCCTGGCATATTTGGTACGCCATAATGTAATATTCCTGCTTCTTCATACACTGGAGCTGTATGGGAAGTGGGATGTACAGTCTCAATACATCCGCCTTGATCGACTGCCACATCAACAATGACTGAATGCGATCGCATTCTTTGGACAAGTTCTCTTTTGACCAATGTAGGAGCGCGTTTACCCGCCACTAATACTGCGCCAATGACGAGATCTGCCAATGTAACCGCTTCAGCAATATTACTCGCCGTACTGTATAACAACTGTACCCGCGAGCCAAAGAGAGCTTCCAATTCTCCGAGGCGTTGAAGATTGACATCTAAAATGGTTACCCTTGCCCCCAAACCGATCGCCATTCTGGCGGCTTCCGTACCAACTACGCCACCTCCAAGGACGACCACATGCCCCGATCTCACTCCAGGAATGCCACCTAGTAAAACCCCGCTCCCTCCCTGTTGCTTAGTGAGGTAATGGGCTCCAAACTGCACCGATAATCGTCCTGCAATGATACTCATCGGTACTAATAAAGGCAACTGTCCGTTATCTAGCTGTACGGTTTCATAGGCGATACAGGTGGAACCAGACTGGATTAATGCTTCGGTTAATTGGCGATCGGCAGCGAGATGGAGATAAGTAAAGAGAATTAACTGGGAATGAAGTAGGGCATATTCGCTGGGCAAAGGCTCCTTCACCTTGATCACCATTTCTTGGGAGTACACATCCTCTGGTGCGTTAACAATTTTCCCCCCTGCTTGGATATATTCATCATCGCTAAACCCTGAACCAACGCCTGCGTTAGTCTCGATCATCACTTGATGCGATCGCGCGGTTAATGCTGCAACTCCCGCAGGGGTCATGCCTACCCGAAATTCCCGATCCTTGATTTCTTTCGGTATGCCGATCTTCACGGTTGATTCTCCTGAAAATACCTGAAAATAATAGCTTAAGTTTCCTTAAAGGTGTCCTTTAAGACAGTACGAGCGGCTAGCTGACTTCTGGTAGAAGATAAAATCTCCGCCTCCCGTCTTAGCCTTGCGGCTGTGTCACAGGTTTCTAACAAGGACTGCTGTTCGAGGCTGGCTCCTTGAAAGTTACTGGCTACCCAATAGGACAATTCGATTGGACCACGGGGGATTTTGGGTAGCTCGATTTCTTGATCGGTGAGCTTCTGGGATAGACGAATAACGTCATTGAGCAGTTCGCGGACTTCCGTTGCTAACAGAAATGGGGCATCGTTGCTAGGCTCGTCTTCAATCCATTCAACTAAGCCCACTCGATAGGGAGTTTCGCGCACATATTCCAGCACGCGAAATCGCTGTTGACCCATGGTTAAAATCTTAAATCGATCATCGGGTAGGCGATGGTACTGTACGATTTGAGCGACACAGCCGATATTGGCAGGCTTACCCGTCTCCGAGTCCCACATTAGTACTCCAAACATGCGATCGCTCTCCAGTACCGTATTGATCATCATGCGATAGCGATACTCAAAAATGTGAAGTGGCAGCGACTGTCCCGGAAATAGTACCAACTCAGGTAAGGGGAACAGAGGTAATTCGCGAACTGAAATCGATGATGAAGTCATTGTTGCTAAACTGGGCACTAGTTAAGACGCTCTCACTAGTTTAGCTTGAGTTTTATAGCGATCGTTAAGTAAATTCAAAGCTCAAGATCGCAAACCCAAGCAGAGAAGGTTGGCGCAAAGCGCCAACCTTCTCTGCTTGGGTTTGGATTTTGTCCCAGAGAGGTACAAACCAAAGCCCATAAAGTTGCGTCCCGTAGGGGCGCAACTTTATGGGCTTTGCATTTATCAATAGCTTTGATTTTGGGGATAAGCCGAGAAAAATCAAAATTTCAAAGCAATTCCCTTGGATTTTCTTCATCGCGGACACGATAGCGAAACCTTGCCTGCTGAATGCAAGGACGCATCTGTTCGTATAGTTCTCTGACATCAATTGGTAAGCGATCCAATATTACCCTTGGTGCGGAGAGATCGCGAGTTACTAAAAGTATGTTGCCCGTGCCCATAATGCGCTGATTTAAGGGCTTCTCTAAATGAATATCGTCGATCTGATAGATTTCTAGGGTTTCAATTTCCTTGGAAAAAATCCCAACTTCGATGACAATGCGCTGCGAAGTAATCAGATATTGCGTATTAATTGATTTCAACCAATACCAAATCGCTGCAAACCCTAGGGTAAAAATGGCAACAAGTAACCTCGTCACACTACCAATAACCGCAGGATGACCTTTGAAGAGAATACGCTCATCGGGTAAAGGTACTTTTGACATAGAAAAATTGCCAGTTAAGTGCTTATCGAGTGCTAGCTGTAGTAGATTTTACCGTGACTTGAGTCTCATCCCAATCAAAAATTATACCAAATTACAAAATGGCTACGCCATTTTGTAATTTTAAAACCCTTACTGGGTTTGGTTTTCAATTCCCAAAAGTGTAGCTACACTTTTGGGAATTGGTATTAGTCACTTGAATTAGGACAAATCAAACCCCAAGAATTTACTGTCGGCGCTTCGCGCCGACAGTAAATTCTTGGGGTTTATGTCCTAGTACATTTGGCGATGGCTATAAGGGACTTGCGAGAGAATAAGATACCAATCCAGATTTGCCAGAATCGGTGGCGCGGCGGAGCCGCGCCACCGATTCTGGCTTTATATTTGGTACTTCATTAAATCGCAAGTCCCTAAAAGCTAAAAGCTAAAAGCTAAAAGCTAAAAGCTAAAAGCTATTTATTTTTCTGCGCCCATACTCGAATTGGCATACCCCAGACATAGATAAAGCCTTCAGCCGCCTTATGATCGAACTGGTCGGCACTGGTGTAGGTTGCTAAATCTTCGTCGTAGAGGGAGTTAACCGACTGACGACCGACGATGATAGCATTGCCTTTATGGAACTTTACGCGGACGATCCCCGACACGCGCTCTTGGCTGCTATCAATAAAGGCATCAAGGGCGGATTTGAGGGGACTATACCAAAGCCCGTTATAGATCATCTTGCCGTAGGTATCTTCAATGCCGCGCTTGTATTGGGCGAGATCGGAAGGCAAAGCTAGACTTTCGAGATCGCGGTGGGCATGGATCAAAACCAACATTGCGGGAGCCTCGTAGATTTCGCGGGACTTGATCCCCACGAGACGATTTTCCACCATGTCAATTCGCCCGACACCGTTATTACCCGCGATCGCATTAAGCTGGGTAATCAATTCCACAGGCTCCAGAGCTTTGCCATCGATCGCTACAGGAATACCCTTCTCAAAACCAATTTCGGTATAGGTTGGCTCGTCAGGGGTATCTGCGATCGCCTTGGTCATAGCATAAATTTCTTCGGGGGGCTCGTTCCACGCATTCTCAAGGGGACCAGCTTCGATGCTGCGACCTAGCAAATTGCGATCGATACTAAAGGGTGAAGACTTCTTCACGGGTGAAGCAATCCCAAATCTTTCGCCATAGGCGATCGTTTCTTCCCGACTCATGCCCCACTCGCGTGCAGGAGCTAATACTTTAATATCAGGATTTAATGCGGCGATCGACACATCAAATCTGACTTGGTCGTTGCCTTTACCCGTACATCCATGGGCAACCGCATCTGCACCATACTCTTCCGCTGCTTCCACCAAAATCTTGGCGATGAGAGGACGTGCTAGAGCTGTGGTTAAAGGATAACGACTTTCGTAGAGTGCATTTGCCTTAATTGCTGGAAATGCATAGTCTGTAACAAATTCTTTGGTTACGTCTCTAACCAGTGAGACTGATGCTCCTGAATCTAGAGCCTTTTGCTTGATGGGATCTAATTCATCGCCTTGTCCTAGGTCTGCCGCAAGGGTAATGACTTCTTCAACACCCCATTCTTGCTTGAGATAAGGAATGCAAACAGATGTATCAACGCCGCCCGAATATGCAAGTACGACTTTTTTCGCCCGACCCATGAATCTCTCCTGAACCCATTGCTAAACCTAAAAAAGTAGCCCGGGTACTACGCCTATCTCAAGCATCCCTTAGTGCTGCTGTCTTCCGACCCTGACACGATTCGGGCGTTGCGATCGCATAGATCCGAGCCATTTATAAGATTAGCACTAAGAGGTGAAGTTATGGCAATAGTCAAATAAATTGTTGGCAAATCCACACATTACGAACCAGAAGGGAGAATATGGCGCTTTGCGCCATATTCTCCCTTCTGAGTAATTTCACCTTAAGAGATCGACTTTAGACCTTTCTAGCTGCTGCCATAGCTCTGCAATCTGTAGGTAGGCTTCCCGAGATGAAATTTTCCCCCCCGTTTCTAGGCTACTGATGATACTTACACGGTGAGAGAACTCCTGCAAATTAGCATTAAATATCAAGTTCTCAGGTGTGAATTTACCGTAGTAACGCGAACGAGGAAACAGACATTTGGTGATATTGGACATGATTTTCCCTCCGTAGATTACAACTCAGAGTGGCTAAAGTGCCTATAGGGGCAAAATTTGAGCCTTATAAAAGCAAACGTCGCAAAATGCAGAGTGTATGACATTTTGAGGCAGCTATCAGAATGACTATGGGTATAGATCTATCTGTTAAGTATGGTTTGTTAACTTAATCTTAACCTAGTTTTTACTTTAATTTGTGTATATGTATGATTCCCTATTTTGTGATAAGTTCCGACAGATTCGGATTTAGATTGTTTACTTAGCTAGGTTTACTAGTAGATTCGATTAGTATGGGATTAGCGATCGCTTTCTGCCCGATTTCCTGATGTCCTTCCCACTAAAGAAATAGATATATAAAACCAAGAAATAGCGGTATGGGACGAAGCCCCGCACTGCTATTTCTTGGCTGGGAAGGTAGTAGCAATAATTTGGCAATAACTTGGCGATAATTATTAATAGTCTTTAATTAATAATCTTTAGTTATTGATTAGTTATTAGTTGTTGATTAGTTATTTATAAGGATTAATTATTTAAGTACCTCAGCATAATTAAAATCCAGAGCTAAAACCTGCGGGGCAAGCGTAGCGTGCGCCACAGGTTTTAGGGTTTTATATTTAATTAAGCCCATTTACTTACTCACTTAAACCAAAGTTGTAAGTTGTTAGAGTCTGGAGCATGGCGAGAAATAGATTAGAAGATCGTCTCAAACAAAATATGATGCTATTCAAGCCCGCGATCGTGCTTATGAACCGATTGAAATATCCACAGAAATTTTTTCTGATCAGTTTGCTATTTGTCTTACCGCTTGCCTTGGTGATGAATTTGCTCATGTCAGAGCTAAACAGTCGTGTGGAATTTACCCAAAAAGAAATTTATGGCAATGCGTACCTAAGACCTATTAGCCAACTATGGCAATATATTCCCCAACGGCAATTAATTTTGCAAAATCAGTTTTACAGGAATTCGCAAGGTGCTAGTTTCATAGATCGTTCAGATCGCTCAGAAATATCTCAATCGCCGCAACGAGAATTGCAGGATCTCCAGAATGCGATCGATCGAGAGTTCGCCAATTTAGAGAAGGTAGATCGTCGTATTGGAGGCATTATTCAAACTGGCGATAAGCTCAAAGATATGGAGACTCTAAGGCAAGATTTGCAGAAATCGACAGGGCTTGCCGAGTTTCGTAATCAAGATTTAGTTTTAGAAAAACTCGATCGCTTGAGAGCTTATGTCGTCGATTTTTCAAATTTAATTCTCGATCCAGACCTAGATACCTTCTATCTAATGGATGCGAGTGCGGTTAAGCTGCCAGAGATGCAAAAAGTCTTAAATAAGATGATGCGGACATATCGGGAAATGTCATTTGCCAAAGAAACCGCTAATGAAAAAAAGACCTTACTGATTTCTTTGTTGGGGTCGCTGGATGAATCCAATAACGACTTAACTGCCAATTTAGAACGCGCTTTTAAAAATAATCGTCGTGGCAATTTGCGTAATTCGCTGAACGGGGCACTTCAAGATTTTGTTTCTGGCGTTAATGAGGCGATCGCTAATACCAATCAGATTATCGGTAAGGAAAGCAAGTCTGCTGTGGCGGAAGGGGCTTATCAACAAACCATTGAAAATACGCTGAAATATAGCTTTACGCTGTCACAACAAATTTTCGATCGCTTAGATGAATTATTGATGTATCGGATTCAAGCTATTGAGGAGCGCAAACTATTTATCTCGCTCTTCGTGTTGATTATCTTCATGGCGATCGCTTATTTGTTTGTCGGTTTCTATCTATCGGTGATGCGCACCGTTTATCAGTTGGACATTGCTTCTAAGCTCATGACATCGGGAAATGCGGCGGAGATCGAACTAGATAGCAAAGATGAATTATCGATGGTCGTGCGATCTTTCAACAAAGTGGCGATCGCTTTGAGAGAATCTGAAGAAAAATATCGGAGCATTTTTGAAAACTCCGTCGATGGCATTTTTCAGACTAGCCCTGAAGGGAAGTATCTCAGTGTCAATCTCGCCTTGGCGAAAATCTATGGCTATGAATCCGTTGAGCAGATGGTCGCACAATTAGTTGATGTTAATACCCAACTCTATGTCGATCCCGATCGCCGCCAGCAGTTTCAAGCTCTCATGGATGTAAATGATACGATTACTAACTTTGAATCGCAGGTATATAAACGCGATCGCAATGCGATCTGGATTAGTGAAAATGTTCGCGTCCTCCGCGATCAGCATGGCAGAATACTTTACTACGAAGGGACTGTTGAAGATATTAGTCAGCGTAAATTGGCAGAAATTGCCCTAGAGAAAGCAAATCAACAAATTATTGCGCTGAACGAGCGGCTCAAACAAGAAAATCTACGGATGAGTAGCGAGCTAGAAGTTACACGCAAACTACAGGAAATGATTCTGCCTAAAGACAAGGAATTAGCAATGGTCATGGGCTTAGATATTGCGGGCTTTATGGAACCTGCGGCGGAGGTCGGTGGCGATTATTACGATGTGCTGCAACAAAATGGGCGGATCAAGATTGGTATTGGCGATGTGACAGGGCATGGACTAGAAAGCGGTATGTTGATGATCATGGTGCAAACTGCGGTACGCACTCTACTCCAAAATGAAGAAGACGATCCAGTCAGATTTTTAGACATTCTCAACCGCACGATTTATGGCAATGTGCAGCGCATGGATTCGGACAAAAATTTAACCCTCTCCCTAATTGATTACGACCAAGGTAAGTTGACGCTAAGCGGTCAGCATGAAGAAATGATCGTGGTGCGTAAGAATGGCTATCTTGAGAGATTTGACACGATTGATTTGGGATTTCCCATTGGGCTAGAGGAGGAAATTGGGAACTTTCTTGCTCACAAGCAAATACATTTAAGTTCTGGAGATGTCGTTGTGTTGTATACCGATGGCATTACTGAGGCGGAAAACGAAGCCCGAAAACTTTATGGTGTCGATCGATTATGTGAAGTGATTTGCCAAAATGTTGATGCTTCCGCGATCGCTATTCGTCAGGCGGTAATTGAGGATTTGCGATCGCATATTGGCAAGCAAAAAATCTATGATGACATTACCCTTCTTGTACTCAAACAAAAATAGGTATTCCTAAATATAGCTACCGCCAGCCCCAAATAGTGTTGCCGCGCTCCGCGCGGCAACACTATTTGGGGCTTTATACCAATTCATAAAAGTGTGACAACGCTTCTATGAATTATATACGAATTACAACTGTTGCCAAGATTAGGACACACACCCCCAAAAATAGAATAGCGCCGCCATTCTATAACATAGAAAACATCCTGCATTGCAGGATGTTTTCTATCTGTTTTAGGAAAGATGCTGTCATGTATTGGAAACTACACAGCTTGACAATAAGAGCTATACGCCTACAGGAGCAGGAATACTGCTGAAGTTAGGAACGAAGGGCTTGTTGAATAGTTGCGCCAATTGACGAGGAGCGCGATCGCACCAATTGCGCTTACCGTAGACATAGCCAGCGATGAGAGGAAGAGCTACAGTTGCTTCCGAGTAAACCATTTGCTCTTGGACAATGTCCACCTTGCCCCAAGAATGTGCTTCCTTCAGAGTGGAACCTGAGAGAGCGCCATCACGTTCGTCAGCAACGGTAATCTGGACTGCGTATTTGTGCATTGCTGCTTCAAAACCAAGCAATTCCGCCGCAACAACTGTGTCTTGAGCAAAGTTCTTGGGAACACCACCACCGATCATGAATAGACCAGTATGAGGGCTTGCCAACTTGCATTGAGTCAATTCACGGAAATCGCGTACGGAGTCAATGCTGATGTGATCTTCAGGAGAGTTCCATTGGTGGTGAACAAGTCCAAAACCTGCGGAACAGTCACTGAAAGCAGGAACGAAGATGGGAATTTGATGTTGGTAGGCTGCCAATACTACCGAGTGACGGTTCTTCGCGTTTTTATCGAGATAGGCTCCCATTTCGTGGATAAATTCACGGGAAGAGTAGGTGCGACGAGGTAAAGAATTCGCGATTTCCGCGATCGTCATGTCGCAAACGCGCAATTCATCTTCATCGATGTAGGTGTCATAAATGCGGTCAATAGCATTTTCGCGGAGGACTGCATCATCAGCAAAGGTATCACCGACATAGTGACGAAAGCCGAGGGCTTCAAAGAAGTCTTGATCAACGATATTTGCGCCTGTAGAGACAATCATGTCAACCATGTTGTTGACGATCAAATCGTAGATAACTCCCTTTAGCCCTGCACTAAATAAAGAACCAGCTAAACAGAGGATGATCGCGCAATCTTTGTCTTTGATCATATCGTCATAGATATGAGCTGCACGTCCGAGGTTTCTACCTTGGAACGCTGTATTTGCCATTGCGTCAACCAATCCGACAACATCAAAAGCTTTGATGTCAATATGTTCAACAGTCTGTTTAAGTAGATCGCGTTTCATGATTTTGTTTGTCCTAGATGCTATGTGTTGTAGATGTATGCGAAAAAATTTTGAGCAAACTTCAATAACAGAACAAGCAAAACTACATACTCACGCATCAGGTAAAACTTTTATCTATGCCCATGATAACTCACAGCCCATATCAATCTTTTCGATAAAAGATATCGGCTCCAGCACCATTACACACAAACAAATCCTACCCCTAGGGAGTTCTTTGCTGCCTATTCAGTTTTGAAAAAATATTTAATCTTCCCCATGATGAGAAGCGATCGACCTAGGCTGTTAACAGTGGTTACAACCCTGATAGTTAGAAGGTCGATCGGAACATACTAGGTCCTTCACAGGCATCGTCCCAAGAAAGAGTAGGATCAGACTCGCGTCTTTCTCCCAACTTTAGGTTGAGGAGCCAATCACATCCAAGCAATAAAACCAGCTTTTTCAATTTCTATATAACTGAGTGCAACAAGTCCTTAAATACAATAGCACTTTTTTTAATAAACACAAGCAAAATGGCGCTAGAGGATCTATTTGTTAATGCGTTTAACTGTGTATTAGGAGACTTGTAGAGACTAAGCCTCCTTTTTGAAACAAGATAGACGTATTTCATGCAGGGACGATCATGATGACAGCGCAGTATCAGGCGGCTCTACACTCCTATGCAGAGGGTCGGTATGAAGAGGCGATGCAACAGTTCTCAGAATTGTTGTATGAAGATCCTCGCAATCCCAAGCTGCATATTTGGTTGGGGGCAACTTTTCGTAAGGCAGGGAAGATTGAGTATGCCAAGGTTCAGTACCAACAAGTATTGACGCTTACTGACGATCCTGACCTACTCGATTTGGCGAGTACTTCCCTAGCTCAAATTCAGAATAAGCTTGCTAATCTTGCTAAGAAAAACAAGTCTCCCGAAGAGCTTAAGGAGCTTCAGGAAAATGCAAATACTTTCAGTACTTTTAATCAAAAGGCTAAGCCAAAAGGATCTGGGGATCAGGGGACTGGTGCTCAAGGAACGGATAAGCTCGAAGGGGCTAAGCAGAAAAATAGAAACTCGCAACCAAAATCTGGGCGTAACAAAAGCCCCAAGTCTAATGGGACGAGTGCTAATAGTATTGCCTACATAATTGATCCTGAAGATGAATCGGGTTTAGATGAATTGACGGTCTTAGCTACGCCTCCTAATAAGACAGTTGATAAGACGGTTGCTAAACCAAAATTTACAACCAATGCCGTAGGTGCTAGTAATGGGAATGGAATGATCCCACCACCACCCGCGATCGCTGCGCTATCTAAGAACGCATCTCAGAATCGTGAACAGGTTCCTTTGACACAGCCAGAGGATCTGCTCGAAGATCAGCCCTTGATATTTGGCGATATAGAGAATCTTGTGGAAGATATCGATGACCTAACTGATCGATCTTCTTCCTACGCTCTAATTGGTGATGGTCTAATTGGTGATGGTCTAATTGGCGATGGTCTAATCGGTGATGGTCTAATTGGTGATGGTCTAATCGGTGATGGTCTAATTGGTGAAACTCAGAAAAGCTATCAATCAAGTAACAGTCAGGATACAACCCTTAAAGGTAAAGGTGAAAATAAAGGTGAAAAGAATAAGGATTTAGATTCCGTATTTCTTGATTGGGGGACATCATCTCAAAATAGTCGCGTTAAGGGGAAAGATACTGCCGCGATCGCTTTGGAGGATATGTTTAAATTTTCTAGCGTGGGGCAAAAGATCACTCTATGGGGTACGCTAATTGCCACCATTCCTGCGATCGCTTTAGGGGTAACGGCTTATCAAGTCGGGGATAGCTTGTTATTAAATAGGGTTAAGCAAGCCCAACAGTCAGAGGCGATCGCCCTTGCCAACGCGACCAAAAGCTTTCTCAAGGGACAAACGGGCGATGTGGAGGTCTTGCAGAAGCTATTGGGATCGACGGATTTAGGGCAAATCAATTCGTCCAAGCCAGCCAATCCGACAAATAACAAATTGCTTTCCCTTGAGTCCCTACCAATTGCTGAGCAACGTCAATATAAGCAGCAGTTGACTAATCGCCTTAATCTTTACGGTCAAGCCTATCCTGAATATACCAGCATCGCTTTGTTTAGTGTTAATGGTGAATTACTGGCTCAGTCAGCTAATTCCAAAACGCTGCAAACTATTAATCCCAAAGCTCTGAATAGGGCAAAGTCCACTGAAACAGTGCAACTTAGTAATGCGATCGTTACCAAGAATGGAGCGTACTTTTATGCGGTTGCCCCAATTAAATTTGCTGGTTCACCAAAGGCTAGCGTGATCTTACAGGTGGAAATTTCTACGAAGAATTTGGTGAATGAATTAACTAACGCTAGAAATAACAATGGGGTTGGGAATGGTAATTTTTATGTGATTGATAGCGCTAACAAGTACTTTGCTAGTTCGCAGCCAATTACGGGCAGTGAAGATGCGTTAGCAGATTTTGCGATATTGACCGATTTGCGATCGGGACAGTCCGCAAATCCCAAGGATTTAGTTAGGGGCGATCGCAATGTGCAAATGGTTGCCTATGCACCTGTTCCTAATGCCCAAGCTGCTGACTCATTGGCTTTAGACATACTGACAACCGTTGACAAAGCCACTGTCATTGCAGGCAACCAGAATCTACTGTTAGTAATTGGTATTGGTATTGGCGCAACTCCCTTACTTGCCGCAGCCATTATTTATGCATTGTCGCGGCGCATAAGTAACAGACTGAAAGATATTCGGGCTGTTTTACGAGATCTCAGACAGGGGAATGTTGATGCTAGCTTTGGGGCTTTAAGCGTGGAAGGAAATGACGAACTGTCAGACATTTCTTTCAGTATTAATCGGATGTCCGAGCAGTTTCAGACGATGATGCAAAAGCAGGAGCAGGAGAAACAACACCTGCAATTGCAAGTGGTCAAACTGTTTAAAGTTTTGGCAAAACTGGCGAGAGAAGAAAAACAAGAAGTTAAAGATGAGGATTTACTAGACGAGAAAATATTGTATTTGGGTAAAAAAGTACGAGCGGAGATCGTCCAAAGACATGCTGAAGCTGAGAGCTATCGCCTACAGAAGGAAGAGCTTCAGGAGCAGTTGATGAAGATGCTTAAGGATGTTCAAGCTCTGTCTGAAGGGGATCTTACTGTCTCCACCAAGTCGATTGACGGTAGTTTAGAGAATGTGGCTATATTCTTTGATGATGTAATTCGTGGTTTACATAATATCGTTGGTCAAGTGAAGTCCTCGACTAACCAAGTTAATTTCTCCCTCGGACAGAATGAGCAGGCGATCGCTAATCTCGCAAGTATTTCGCAGAGACAATTAGATACGGTGACGCGCTCCCTTAATACTGCTCAAATGGCGAAACTTTCGGCAGATACGATCGCCAACCATAGTCAGCGAGTAGTGCAATCATCACAACTGGTAGTAGAAAAACTGTCGGATGGCGATCGCTCTTTGGATGCAGTTATGTCCAAGGTCGGCGAATTACAAAACACGGTTTCGACCACTGCCAAGCGAATCAAGCAACTGGGAACTGTATCCCAAAAAATTGCGAAGGCGATTTCGACAATTAATGAGATTGCCATTAAGACAAATTTCCTCGCAATTAACGCCACGCTTGAATCTTCGCGGACAGGTGATGGCGTAAGTGGATTTGCGATGGTTGCTGAAGAGGTCGGCGAACTGGCGTTCCGTTCCGTTGAGGTAACTAAGGAGGTGGAAGTTCTACTTGGTAATATCCAAACCGAAACTACGGCTGTAATGGCAGCGGTGGAATCGGGTAGTACTCAGATCTCGGAAAGTAATACATTGACGATCGCCGCTAAGGATAGTCTCCAACAGATCGCGCAGATCTCACAGCAAATTGACGGATTGATGGCAGCGATCGCTGAGGCAACATCATCCCAAGTTCAAACATCTGAGGGGGTTGCGAACTTGATGCAGGATATTTCTCATATGGCTAAGAGAACCTTGGCTTCTTCATCGGAGGCTGCCAAATTCATTAAGGCAACGCGCCGATATTCTGGCGACCTACAACAGTCCTTAACTCATTTTAAAACATGATGCAAAACCGTGATGCAAAAACATGACGCAAAAACATGATGCAAACTCGATCGAGTCTACCTGAGCGATCGCTCTTTATTACTACTGAGTTTTAAGGCGGAAGATAAACAAAGTTAGATATACCGACTTTTCCTATGATTGAAATATTACCTCAACCGAAAAAAATCTTTTCTGAAGAGTCTCAAGTTCATACCCAGAATCTGAAAAATAAAGTTCTGGAATTAGATGCGACTTTGCCCAATTTTCGCGAGCAAATTGATAGTCTGATTGCCACGAATAAATTACTCCAAGATGCTGCGCTTCGGGCAGATTTTTGCCAACCGAACTCTGCTTTTGCGGAGATAATTAGGCGTTTTGAGGAGGTGTTTTATCTATTACGCGATCGCCATTCTGAGGTTGATTGGATTACGAAGGAGTTGCTTTTAGAGATAATTGGCGTAGCTAATCAGATAATCAATGAGTTCTGTCTGGAGATCGAAACCTCTAAAGACTGGATGAAAATTCAGTGTGACCTGTTCGAGCAGCTCCATGAGGATTTATCGTTAGAGTTGGAAGTGTTTGATACTCTAGAGGAAATAAACTCTCAGGATAAAAAGGATAAAGGCGAACCTTTTGGTTTAGATAATACGTCGGAGGGGATGCATTTATTCGATATAGATTTTAGAACTGATTTGGATGGTGATTTTGAAGAGGATTTTGCTAATCCATCCTATATCAATAATATCAATATAAGCAGTCAGCTTAATAGTTTGGATGGCTTTCTGATCATTCAGGAGGATCGAGATCTAGACATGGCTAGCGAACCATTTGAAGATATCTCAGGAATGGCTAGTCGGGAATTAGAGGGATTGTTTCCTGATTTGTTTTCGGATACTGCGGATACTATCAGTCTAGATGGTGATCTAGATAGTAATCTAGATGGTTTTTTTGATGGTTCTGGTGACTTAGGAAAAGAAATTCCACTTGGCGATGAGAATATATTGCCAAAGCCAGAAATTCTTACAGAAATATTTATGGAGTCTCCTTTTGAAGTCTTGGCGAATGATCCCGACTCCCATGAATATGAACCCATGCCACAGGAAATCAGCGCAAGTGAGTCTATCGTTCTAGAAGATATTCTAGAAGAAGTTCTAGAAGATATGCCTGAGGATAGGTATGAAAACCCTGCTGAGGTTACTGCTGAAGAGCTTGTTAATGAAGATGGAGATGAGGCGATCGCAGATCATTACGATCACGATCATCACGATCACGATCATCACAATAATATTGAAGTTAAAGCCATTGAAGAGGATTGGATTGCTGAGATTGCCCCAGAAAGCGATCGGGGTATTTCAATTATTCCCCTATTGCGGGAACTTGAGGTTCCATCTGCGCCTCCTAGCTTTGATTTGGTCGAAGATAATTATGCCGATATCACAATTTCCAGCGATTTCTTTGAAGCTATAGATAACGGGGACGATCGTTCAATAGCTGGTGATTTTTTTGAATCTTTAGAAGGCGATTTAATCTCCAGCGATTTTTTTGAATCTTTAGAGCAAGACGATATATCTATTGGTTTGACTGATAGTGATATGGGCGATGACGATATGTCTATTGGTTTGATAGCTAACGATTTTTTTGCATCCCTAAAGCAGGATAAAGAGCAAGATCATAATATTTCTGTCGAATTGATTAACACCGATTTTTTTGTTGCCTTAGAGCAGGGTGACGATATCCCCGATGATGTTGACCATTCTCTAGGATTGGATCAGGACTTCCAATTAGCTTCATTAGCTGATGCTGAAATAGTTAGAGAGGATTTTTCCGTTTCCGATATTGATACCTCGTTGGAGGAATCACCAATTTATCATAATAGTATTGATAATACTCCCACGGATTGGCAGGATCTGTCTCAGTTGGATTTGGGCGATCGCGAAATGTCCTATGCAGAATTTACAAATCTGTCATTGACCGCTAACTATGAAATGAGTCCAGAAACTGATGGGGGCGATTTAATCGAAGCAAAAGCTTCCCAAGG
Source organism: Pseudanabaena sp. UWO310 (assembly GCF_006861605.1). Taxonomy (NCBI): domain Bacteria; kingdom Bacillati; phylum Cyanobacteriota; class Cyanophyceae; order Pseudanabaenales; family Pseudanabaenaceae; genus Pseudanabaena; species Pseudanabaena sp. UWO310. The sequence continues at coordinate 26,297 of NZ_SELU01000008.1, forward strand.
TGATGTGAGTGACAGTGAAGAAACCATTCGGCTTCCCTTAAATCATGTAGAACTGCTGAGGGATCTGTCGGAAGAGCTATTGTTGCGTAAAGGGAGCCTAGATGTCTATTTAGAAGAAATGCAAATGTTGTCGGGAGAGGTGCAAAAACACCTCCAGTTGTTAGAACCTAAATTGGCGAACGACAACCCTGAGGCGATCGCAAATCTCCAAGGGGCGATCGCTAGGATCGCTAACGTCATCGAACTAGCGGACAAACAGACCGATGTGATGAGCCAAGATATTTGTCATTTGAGAAAAAATTTACGTCAAGTTCTCAAATGTCCTGTCTCTAGCCTTGTGAGAAAATTTCCGCGAATTTTGCGAGAGATGTCATTACATAATGGTAAGCAAGTTGAGTTGATTGTCAAAGGGGCGGAAATTGGACTGGAAAGAGCGATCGCTGCCGTTGTTGCTGAGTCTATGGAAGTTTTGCTTCGTAATGCTCTCGACCATGGGATCGAGTCCATTGACGATCGCCAACGGATGGGCAAGACTCCACAAGGTAAGATCGAACTCATGGCAACTCAATCTGACGAAGGTATCCAAATCAAGGTCTCCGATGATGGACGGGGGCTGGATATGGAAAAGATTCGCCAACAGTTTGAGCAAGCGATCGCGGTTACGGATAGGTCGAAATTTTCGGCCATGGATATGAGTGACGAGCAATTAACAAACTTGATTTTTGAGCCAGATTTTAATCTCATCAATAGTTCTGTTCAAGGAGCCAAGTTGAGCGATGTGAGAGCCAAGCTTGGCGAGTTTGGTGGTTCTATCACCGTACATTCCGAGAGGGGGAAGGGAACTCAATTTACTTTGATGTTGCCAAACCTGCTTTCCTTGATGCGCGTATTACTGATTGATATTGATCGCATGTGCTTAGCAATCTCCAGTAAAAATGTATGGGAAGTAATTGCGATCGAGGATCAAGCCCTTAATCAAACATTGGAAGGCAAAGAAACCTTGCTATGGCGTGATCGGACGTTGCCAATTGTTCAACTTAATTCTCTTCTTCAGATCAATTGTCGTCAAACTTTAAGTCAAGGCGCGGAACTGAGTCATTCTTGGGGTTACCCCTATCGGAGCGAAACCCAGTCATCTGGTCGTAATCCATCTTCCTTTCTGATAATTCATCACGAAAATAACTTCTTTGCCCTACAGGTAGATGGTTGCTGGCACGAACAAGAAGCCACGTTCCAGCCTATTGAAGGCGATATCCTACTCCCTCAGATTTTTCTGGGAAGCGTGATTTTGGGTAATAATCAGGCGGTGGCTCTACTCAATCCTGCTGAATTAGCGAGCCAGTTTTTGCGATCGCTTCCGAAGGAAAACGAGCAATTATCGCGTCCGCATCCAGTAAGTTTAAACAATTTGAGTAGTTTATCTGACTTTTTTAGTGCTGGTGATAGATCCTCAGAATTGCCACCTGTTAAATTACCTGTGCAGGTAACAACCATAGCCGAACGATTGGAGCGATCGCCTAAGTCAGAAAATCTAGAAAGTTCGGGGTTATTTACAGACGCGATCGCCAAGAATTCGCCTCGGAAATTATTGCACCCTAGAGTATTAATCGTTGAATCTTCGGCGAATGTCAGACGCTATCTAGCGATGACGCTTACCAAGTCTGGATTTGTAACCGAGCAAGTTCAAAATGCGAAGGAAGCTCTTGCGCTGCTGAAGACGGAAGTCACCCTAAGTCAGAATTTTGATGTGATGATTACTGATTTAGAGATGCCTCAAATGGATGGATTTAAGCTGCTATCGACAGTTCGCTCCGATACCGATCTCCGCAATTTGCCAATAGTTGCACTGATGGCAAAGAACAATGAAAATGGGCAAAAGTTGGCTCTAGAATTAGGCGCAAATGCTTGCTTTAGTAAGCCTTACCAAGAAAAAGAATTAGTCAACAAACTGAAACAACTAATCGCTTGATCCCCAAGGATAGCGGAGCAAAGCTCCGCCATCCTTTGACATGTTACAGCGTTTTGCGCTCAAACCTAAACCAAGGAAATTTTTGAAAGCGTTGCGAAGCAACGCTTTCAAAAATTTCCTTGTGGTTCGTTTGATCGGTAATTGCTGTATGCTTGATTAAATCGTGCCTTTGAATAAACCTTGGGGTTTAAAGAGCAATACCAAAATCATAATTACCAAACCTACCCCTAACTTATAGTCAGTCCCGATACAGTATTTTTGCAACTCTCCTAAAGCCGCAGGACAGGTAGTTGCTACCTCTTGGGAAATTCCCACAATTAAGGCTCCTGCGATCGCTCCGTAGGGATTGCCAATTCCTCCCAAAATTACGGCGGCAAACATGGGCAAAATTAGGAACCAACCCATATTGGGACGGAGGTTGGTAATCAATCCATACATACTGCCGCCAAAAGCTGTCATGCCTCCTGCAATTACCCATGTCCAGATAATGACAGCGTTAACATCGATACCTGCAACCTTGGCAAGTTCAGGATTATCCGCCACGGCTCGCATCGCCTTCCCGATTTTGGTGTTTTGCAATAGGTAATACAGTCCTACAATTATGGCGATCGCTGCCACAATAACCACCATTTTATTGCGAGTCATCTCTAGCCCCAATACATTAATCGCTGAAAAAGTTGGTAAATTGTATTTCTGAGGTTTTGCTCCCCAAATTAAAACGATCGCATTGCGAATCACAAGAGCTAAGCCAATTGACACGATCATCATGGTCGTTGCGGTCGCTTTTTTGGCACGTAGGGGTTGCCATAGGATTTTTTCCCATATAAGCACTAAGGCGATCGAGATAGCACTACCAAAAGCGATCGATAACCAAATATCGAGCTTGAGGGTGGTATTGGCAAGAAAGGCAAGGTATGCGCCTAGGGTGAGAATGTCGCCATGGGCAAAGTTAGCAAGACGTAAGATGCCATAGGTAAGCGTTAAACCGACTGCCGCGAGTGCAATAATGCTTCCGACAGCGATACCATCAATGGTTGATTGCAGGACTTCCAGCATTAAAAGAATTTATCAGAACTTTGTAGCTATCCATATTAACGCCATTTAAACAATTATTCCATAAACCAGAATGCAGAGACCCACCCCCCAAGATAAGTGGCGGCGCGGAGCGCCGCCACTCATCTTGGGGGGGGTATGTTGCTATAGGTTTTCAGTTTACTTATGCTTAGCTGCTTACTTCATAATTCCTCTTCATAATTCCTCTTCTTTTTTAACGTGAGTTCAGGATAATTTGAAACGGGTTTTGAGAAAGGGTTGGCGTAGCCAACCCTTTCTCAAAGCCCAAAGTAAAAGCCTTGCATAGCAAGGCTTTTACTTTGGGCTTTACCTTGGGCTTTGAGAATTTGCCAGCTTAATCCGAACTGACGTTTTTTTAGGAAAGGGATATGCTGAATTAGTTCACCATGAAAATTACAAGCGATTATTTTTACCATCTGAGCCTGTAAATGCTTTGTGTGACAAGGAATTTCAACTTCTATGTTAACTATTAATTCTATCTTTTTCTGTTAGTTATAGACGATAGTTCTCATTAATAGATTTGCAAGGTTGTAAATCTGAACTAACTGTTATAAAACTGTAAGTAGCTAAGTAAACTTAAAACCTTGAAGAGAGTATCGCCCGCTACTCGGGCGGTACTCTCTCTGATTTTGGTTTTTAATTATGCTGAACTACTTAAATATAGCGAACTGAACTGAGTTGAAAGAGGGTTCGTCTTCGCTTAACCACGGGATACGCTGGTTTCGTGAAGTCGAAGTTCTACTTTTCTCATCGGTGAATCTCAAGGAAAGACGTTCCCATTTTGATAATTCCCATTTTGATAATTCCCATTTTGTAATTCTCATTTTGTAAATATTCTCTAGCTGATTTCTAATTAAGATGCAAAATAAGCCACACTATGAATATCACTTCTCGTCAAGTGAATTCATCCGAGATATTGTCATTGGCATGTCAGATGGTTTGACAGTTCCTTTTGCCCTAGCAGCAGGATTGTCAGGCTCAGTTGCATCAACAGCGATCGTGGTTACGGCAGGATTTGCCGAAATTGTGGCAGGCTCGATCGCGATGGGACTAGGTGGGTATCTAGCGGCAAAGACCGATGCAGAGCATTATCAAAGCGAACTAGAACGCGAATATTTAGAAGTGAGTGAAGTGCCTATGGTTGAAATGTCAGAAGTAATGGATATCTTCCAATCCTATGGCGTTTCTGAACTAGAAAGTGAAGTTATTGCCAAGACACTCATCAAAAATCCCGACAGCTTTGTGAACTTTATGATGCGGTTTGAATTGGGCTTAGAAAAGCCCCATCCCAAACGCGCATTGACAAGTGCGATGACGATCGCGATTGCTTATATGGTTGGAGGTCTGATCCCCCTATCTCCTTACATATTTATGCGTAATTTGAATAGTGCTTTCCTAGTTTCTATTGTGGTTACCCATATTGCCCTTGCTGCTTTTGGCTATGTCAAGGGAAGATTTACAGGAACTACCCCTATCCGTAGTGCCGTTCAAACTGTGTTAATTGGTGGCATTGCTGCGGCTGCGGCTTTCTTTATTGCAAAAGCTATTTCTCACTAACGCCAGCTAAGTAGTTCGGCGAGCATACCGCCCGCTGCGCGGGCGGTATGCTCTTCTCGGTTTTAAGTTTACTTATGCCTAGCTACTTATACCAAATCACAAAATGGCTATGCCATTTTGTGATTTTAAAACCCTTACTGGATTTGGATTTTAATTCCCAAAAGTGTAGCCACACTTTTGGGAATTGGTATTACTAAGCAACTCGATTGAGATTGTTAATTTTCAACAATAGGAGCTATATGAAGTCTGTACTGAACCCCCAAGAATTAACAGGTCTATCAGAACAGGAAGTTAGCCAACGCCTGCAAACTGAGGGATATAACGAATTACCATCAAGCGATCGCCGCAATATTTTGGGAATCATTCTCGAAATTACTAGTGAACCCATCTTTCTACTATTGCTTGGTTGTGGTGGTATTTATCTTTTTTTGGGGGATGTGCAAGAAGCACTGATATTACTAGGTTTCGTCTTCTTTATTGTGGTAATTAATCTCTACCAAGAGCAGAAAACCGAGAAATCCCTCGAAGCTTTACGCGATCTCTCTAGTCCTCGTGCTCTGGTAATTCGGGATGGAGTGCGGAAAAGAATTGCAGGTCGAGAAGTAGTACGTAGCGATCTGATTGTAATTGCGGAAGGCGATCGCATACCTGCGGATGGGGTCTTGCTATGGTCAACGCATCTCACCGTTGACGAATCCCTTCTCACAGGTGAATCAGTACCCGTGCGAAAAACTGCGCTTGACGATCGCGAACCCGTACCGATTAATCGCGCTGGTGGTGATGATTTGCCCTACGTTTATTCGGGGACTTTAGCTGTCCAAGGACAGGCGATCGTCGAAGTACAAGCCACTGGCTCAAAGACCGAAATGGGTAAAATTGGCAAGGCTTTACAAACGATCAAACAAGAAGACTCGAAACTCCAAAAGGAAACAAGGCGGATGGTCAAGCAACTGACCGTCATTGCGATCGCTATTTGTGTTGTCGCAGTGGTGATTTATGGAATTACACGCGGCGATTGGCTGCATGGAGTGCTGGCAGGATTAGCTTTAGGAATGGCAATTTTGCCCAATGAAATTCCCGTGGTTTTAGCGATCTTTTTAGCTTTAGGCGCATGGCGCTTTTCGCAACAAAATGTTTTGACTCGGCGTATTCCCGTCGTGGAAACCCTCGGAGCAGCCACAGTGCTTTGTGTCGATAAAACAGGTACGCTGACGATTAATCAAATGACTGTGCAGCAGTTATTTGTTTATCAAAAGGAATCGCAATGTCCCGCTTTTTACGATCTAACTTTGCACGAACGGGAAGTTCTACCCGAAGACTTCCATCGCTTGATCGAATATGGAATTCTCGCCAGTCGCAAAGATCCCTTCGATCCCATGGAAAAGGCTCTCAAATTGGTGGGTGTGGAATTACTCACGGGCACAGAACACCTTCATGATGATTGGGATATTTTACGTGAATATCCCTTGTCGGGAGAATTACGAGCCATGTCTTGTGTCTGGGAAACCAGTCAAGGGGTTGAAAGTCAAGGGGTTGAAAGTCAAGGGGTTGAAAAAGAAATCGCAGCTAAAGGCGCACCCGAAGCGATCGCGGATCTCTGTCACTTTAGTCCAGAAGCGATCGCCGATCTCGCAACTCAAGTTAACATCATGGCATCGGTAGGACTGCGCGTGCTAGGTGTGGCTAAGGGAACGCTTTCAGCAAACAGTTCGCGCCATATTTATCCTGTCGATGGATCTTTACCCAGCGATCAGCATGACTTTGATTTTGAATTTATTGGGCTAGTTGGTTTAGCCGATCCAGTGCGTTCTAATGTTGCCCCTGCGATCGCGGAATGCTATCAGGCAGGAATTCGCGTAGTGATGATTACGGGTGACTATCCCTCTACGGCGCAAAATATTGCTAAGCAAATTGGGCTGTCAGGTGGTGAAGTAATCACGGGTTCTGAATTAGAACAAATGTCCGCCGAACAATTACAATCGCGCATTCGCAGCACGAATATCTTTGCCCGTGTTGTGCCCGAACAAAAACTCTTGATTGTGAATGCACTTAAACAAAGCGGTGAAATTGTTGCCATGACAGGTGATGGTGTCAATGATGCCCCTGCGCTCAAAGCCGCGCATATTGGGATCGCTATGGGCGAAAGAGGTACTGATGTCGCTAGAGAATCAGCCGATCTGGTTCTGCTTAATGACGACTTTAACTCAATTGTCGGATCGGTCAAGCTCGGTCGTCGCATCTTCGATAATCTCAAGAAAGGGATGTCCTATACCCTTGCCGTTCATATTCCGATCGCAGGCATTTCTCTAGTACCAATTTTTATGCAATGGCCCCTAGTGCTTTTGCCCATTCACATCGCCTTTTTGCATCTGATCATCGATCCCGCCTGTACGATCGCCTTTGAAGCTGAACCCGCCGAAGCCAATATCATGCAGCGATCGCCCCGCAACCCGAAGGAACCACTCTTCGATAAGCGCACTTTACAAATAGCTTTTTTCCAAGGCTTAAGTGTCTTAGTTGTATTAGTGACGGTTTATGCGATCGCTTACTATCAGGGTAACTATGCCCCCAATGTCAAACTTTGTAGTGCAGGAGCCTGTGATGCGAGGGGTTTAGTCTTTACGACATTGATCGTTTCTAACCTTGCGATGATTCTGACCAATCGTTCATGGACTAAAACGATCATCAGTACGATACGAGTCCCTAATCCCGCGATCTGGTGGATTATTGGCGGTGGTGTATTATTTCTTGGACTAATTCTTTATATTCCATTTTTGAGACAACTCTTCCAGTTTGACTATCTCCATTTTGAGGATTTAGCGATCGCCTTATTGTCTGGCATTGTCAGTGTCATCTGGTTTGAGTTATTTAAATGGAAAACTGCCAAGTAGTTTAGTATATCGCTGTCGTCACTCTTGTTAGCAGATAATACTAATTCACGAAAGTGTGATAAGTAGCATAAGTAAACTTAAAACCGAAAAGAGCATACCGCCCGCTGCGCGGGCGGTATGCTCTCTGGTTTTGGTTTTTAATTATGCTTAGCTGCTTATCACTTTTGTGAATGAAGAAATGAACCTAGTGAGGTTTTCAATTTAAGAAATGGCGTAGCCATTTCTTAAATTGGTATTAGATCGTTAAAAAGGTAAGTGATTCTGACGATTTTTTTGCAAAGCAACTGCGATAATCTTACTAAAAATCTCACTAATTTATGAGTATCGTTAAACTGTCCATTCCCAAATTTCGATTGCGGACAACCATTGTCATTCCCTTTGTCCTGCAAATCATTGCAGCCGTAAGTATAGTAGGCTATCTATCATTTCGGAATGGACAGCACGCTGTTAACGTTCTTGCCGACCGATTAAATGGAGAAATTAGCGCCAGAATTGAACAGCATGTGATTGGTTATCTCCATAAATCTCAGAACACCCTATGGTTAACCAAGGCAAATGTTTTAAGCGGAAACCTTAACCTGAAAGACTTTGAAGGAATGCAACGCTATTTTTGGCAGATCGTGCATAAAGGGAACTTTGAGGGATATTTATCCTATGGTAATGAAAAGGGAGAGTTTGTCGGTGTTGAATATCAGGAAGATGGTACTGTCCAACTGAAAACGGTTACTAGTGAAACTATTCCTCAAAGAGAAACCTATGCTTTAAATAGTGTTGGCGATCGCCAAAAGTTCTTAAAATCTGCTAAATACGATCCGCGCGATCGCCCTTGGTACAAAGCCGCGAAACAGGCGGGAAAAACAACATGGAGCGAAATCTACCCATTTTTTTCCAGTAAAAATACAGTTATGGGGATTTCGCCCGTATCGCCAATTTTCGATTCCCAAGGAAATCTCCAAGGCGTTTTATGTATTAATGTCCGCTTGACTCAGGTTACAGACTTCCTCAGCCATTTGCAGATTAGTGCCAATGCGCAAAGCTTTATTATCGAGCGAACAGGGGATTTGGTAGCAAGTTCGGCGATCGCTCAACCTTTTAAGGTGATTGGTGAAGGCGATAATCGGACAATTGAGAGGCTTTTAGTCACTCAAAGTGACAATCCCATGATCAAAGCAACTGCGCGACATTTACTCGAAAAATTTGGCAGTTTTGCTGCAATTAACGGTAGCCAAAATCTCAAGTTTCAAAGCGGTGATGGCGGTTGGTATTACGTTCAGGTCTTGCCCATTAAGGATGAGATGGGTATTGATTGGCTGACGGTGGTGGTCGTGCCTGAGAATGACTTCATGAGTCAAATTAATCAAAATAATCGGGATACTCTTTTCTTATGTTTGGGGGCTTTAATTATTTCGATTCTCCTCGGTATTCGGGCAGCGCATTTGATCGCTCGTCCATTATTACAGTTGGCTAAAGCCTCCGAGCAGGTTGCTGAGGGTAATTTAGAACAACAGATTCATAGTAGTGCGATCGTGGAAATTGCAACCTTGAGTCATTCCTTTAATCATATGACCGCCCAACTAAAGGAATCCTTTGCGGCACTCTACCAAAGTCAAGAATCTCTTCGTTTAGCGAATGAGGAATTAGAAGCGCGAGTGGAAAGACGCACAGCTGAACTCCGAAAGGAAAAGGAACGCTCGGAGCAGTTGCTATTAAACGTCTTGCCTGCCTCGATCGCTGATCGCCTCAAACAAACGAATGAATCACCTGCCGAGCATTTTGAGGATGCCACAATTCTATTTGCGGATATTGTCGGCTTTACGAGCTTGTCAGCGCGGATGGAGCCTCTAGAACTAGTTTCGGGGTTAAATCAGATCTTCTCAGCCTTCGACCAATTAACCGAAAAGTATGGGCTAGAAAAAATCAAAACGATTGGCGATGCCTATATGGTGGTGGGTGGTTTGCCGATTTCACGCCCAGATCACGCTAAGGCGATCGCCGATATGGCTCTGGATATGCAAGCCTATATCCAAAACGCATCTAGTCTGCTGAGTGAATCCATAGAGCTACGCATTGGCATTAATACGGGAGCGGTCATTGCGGGAGTAATTGGCATCAAGAAATTTATCTACGATCTGTGGGGTGATGCCGTTAATGTTGCCTCTCGGATGGAGTCCCACGGTAAACCAGGATATATTCAGGTGACCGAAGCAACCTATCAACGTCTAAAAGAGGATTACTTACTGGAATCACGAGGTACTATCACCGTCAAAGGGCGAGGGGAAATGGTGACCTATTGGCTGATCGCTAAAAAATAACTGACAAGCGATTAAAGCGATCAAAAAGAGCGCGTAAAACGCGCCCTGTCTAATTTTATCGTTCGTTTATGGGTTTATAGGTTACATCATGCAAACCTGTATAGACCTGTGTTGGACGGAAGAGACGGTTATCAGAGAGTTGTTCCTTCCAATGGGCTAGCCATCCTGGGACACGGGCGATCGCAAAAATAGTTGTAAACAAATTGCTAGGAATACCAAGCTTTTTGTACACCAAGCCCGAATAGAAATCGACATTTGGATGAATCCCTTTGTTGGCAAGCTTTTCATAAGCCTGCTTTTCCAGTTCTAGGGCAATATCATAGTAAGGATCATGCCCGAACTCATCAAACATTTTGTGCACTAAGTCCTGTAGTACGATCGCGCGGGGATCTTTGACTTTATAAATGCGATGACCAAAGCCCATGAGTTTTTCTTTGCGTTCGATCTTGCGCTCCAAGTAAGCGGTCACATTGTCAACGGAGCCAATTTCCTCAAGCATCATCATTACCTGCTCGTTAGCACCACCATGGAGAGGTCCTGCCAAAGTCCCGATCGCCGAAGTCATCACCGCATAGGGATCGGTCAAGGTCGAAGCCGTTACCAAAGCCGCAAAGGTGGAAGCGTTAACCGTATGTTCGGCATGAAGGGTCAAGCATACATCAAAAATTCTCGCCGCTAGAGGATCGGGAACTTTCTCATTTAACATGTAAAGAAAATTGGAGGCATAATCGAGATCATCGCGGGGCATTACGGGATCGTTGCCTTGGCGCATCATATGAAAAGCTGCCACCATCGTGGGCACTTTCGCAAGCAGCCTTACCGTGGCTTGATAAATGTATTCTGCATCATGAAAATTTCCCAGCGGATAGAACATTCCTAAAGCCGCCACACTTGTTTGCAAAGCATCCATGGGATGGGCATTATCTGGGAAAGACTTAATCATGTCGCGAATGCGATATTTAATCCTTCTTCTGTGTGTAAGATCATGTTCAAATTCTTCTAATTGAGTAGCTTTTGGCAATTCACCAAAGATTAGTAAGTAGCTGGTTTCAAGGAAATTACTATGCTTGCAGAGATCCTCAATACGGATGCCTCGATATTCGAGCAATCCTACTTGACCATCAACATAACTTATATTGGACTGGGTGGCAGGAACTCCTTCTAAACCAGGCTTATATTCTCCGATCGCCATATCTTAGCTACCTTACAAGATTAATTTTGTTTATTTCTTGGTTTATTTTATCGCTATGTATGCTTATGACTGTGCATCCCTAACAATAAACCCAAAGAAAGCCAAAGATTAAGAGAGGACGCATTGCGTCCTCTCTTAATCTTTGGCTTTTAAGCTGAAATTATTGAAAAGGGTTATTGCCCTGTTTGCCAAATAGGGAAGCTTCGCCCTTGATCACAGCTTTTCCGAGATTAAAAACTGCCCAAGCAACAACTAAAGCAATGGGACCCAATACGACTAATACTCTTAAATCCATATATTTATACCAAGTTAAATAGAAATTGATTTTATTATTCATTATGACAGCAAAGCCGAGAATTAAAAAGCTAGAAACCTTGGTGTGGTGGCTTTAATTTTTCTGGGTTTTTAATGGCGACAGCTATAATTATGCTGAACTACTTATTTCTCTTGCGCTGCGGATTTTTTGGGGAGTATATTTAGTTGCGCCCAGCTACCTACGTCCTTTGTTTAAATTTTTATGGAATATTGGCAAGCATTTGTTTTGGGAATCGTACAAGGACTAACTGAGTTTTTGCCAATTAGCAGTACGGCTCATCTGAAGGTATTGCCCGCAATTTTGGGGTGGAAAGATGCAGGCTTATCCTTTGATGCCGTCATTCAGCTTGGCAGCATTGTGGCGGTAGTTGGCTATTTCTGGAAAGATCTTCGCAATATTACGCTGGGGAGTATTCAAGCGGCGCGATCGCAAAATTACAAATCCCAAGAATTTAAGCTAGCCACAGCGATCGTTTTAGGTACTTTCCCGATTTTGTTTGTGGGATTGCTAATTAAGATATTTGTCCCAGACTATGACAAGTCGCCCTTGCGCAGTTTAACGGCGATCGCGATTGCTTCAATTGTGATGTCTAGCTTACTTGCGCTAGCGGAAATATTGGGACGACGCGAAGACAAAGACAAACGTCATTTTCAGAGAGTAAGGGTAATTGATGGCATCTTAATGGGCTTGGCTCAGGCGATGGCAATCATCCCTGGAGTATCTAGATCTGGTTCTACTCTAACCGCAGGATTGTTTCTCGGTTTAGATCGGGTGGCAGCAACCAGATTTTCCTTCTTATTAGGTATTCCTGCGATTACGATTGGGGGGCTGGTCGAATTAATTAGCATTATCAAAAAAGGGTTTGGTGATGTCAGTATGGGGGCGTTAGCGATCGGGCTATTGTCATCGGTGATTTTTTCGTATTTGGCGATCGCATGGCTATTGAAGTTTTTCCAAACCCATACAACTTGGATCTTTGTGGGCTATCGATTAATATTTGGCGCTTTATTGCTAACGGGAGTAGGACTGGGTTGGTTGAAATAAGAGTAAGTAGCAAAACCAGAGAGCGTAACGCTCTCTGGTTTTAAATAACGTCAGTTCGGGATAATTTGCAACGGGCTTTGAGAAAGGGTTTGCTACGCAAACCCTTTCTCAAAGCCCAAAAGTAAAAGCCTTGCGTAGCAAGGCTTTTACTTTTGGGCTTTGAGAATTTGCCAGTTCAACCTGAACTGGCAAAAAATGTGAGCCTTATTTTGTGATTTCATGTATAGTTATAGATCGCACGATCTTTCATGCTCGGATCGGGTTATTTAGAAAATTGGTGAAACTTAGGTAAAGCTGATTTCCCCATACCTGTACGGCATCTACTGAATATTTAAACACCATGAGTTACGCAATCATTGAAACAGGCGGTAAGCAATATCGCGTCGAAGTCGGCAGATTTTATGACGTTGAGCTTCTCGAAGCCGAACCAGACAGTAAATTGACCATCGATAAAGTTTTGTTTGTCAATATGGACGGTGATATCTCCATCGGTCAGCCCGTAGTTGATAGCGCCAGTGTAGAAGTTACCGTCATGCGCCATCTGAAGGCGAAAAAAGTAATCGTTTACAAAATGCGTCCTAAAAAGAAAACCCGTAGAAAGAACGGTCACCGTCAGCCCTTGACTCGGATCATGGTTGAAGCGATTAATCTTAGCGGTCAGGCTGCTTAATAACCAATCTTAACCAGAAATAAATGGATCGTAGTTTCATTTATTTCTGCATCTTTTAATCATTAAGAGGATAAACACAAAATGGCACATAAGAAGGGTACAGGTAGTACAAGAAACGGTCGTGACTCTAATGCTAAGCGCCTCGGTGTAAAGCGTTACGGCGGTCAAGTTGTTAAAGCTGGCAGCATTCTCGTTCGTCAACGTGGCACTAAGTTTCACCCAGGCAACAATGTTGGTCGCGGTAGCGATGACACATTGTATGCCACCGTTGATGGCGTAGTTACTTTTGAGCGTTTTGGCAAAACCCGCAAGAAAATTAGCGTATACGCTCCTGTAGCCGTAGAAGTTGCAGAAGCTGAAGTTGCTTAAGCGACTTGCTAAGTAGCTGTTGGGCATAATTAAAGCCCCGAACGCAAGCTGTAGCGCACGCTGCGCGTGCGCTACAGCTTGCGTTTGGGATAATTTGAAACGGGATTTGAGAAAGGATTTGCTAGGTATAGCTACAGTCACTTGACTTAGTACAATTGGCGACAGCTATAAATCCTTTCTCAAATCCCAAAAGCAAAAGCCTTGCTACGCAAGGCTTTTGCTTTAATTAATCCTAAGTCTGTGAAATAAAAAATAGAGTCCATGCATTGCATGGACTCTATTTTTTATTTTTCATGGATTCGTATCGCTGCAAAATATTTTTCAGCTTATCGATCTGAATCGGTTTGCTAATGTAATCACTCATACCCGCATCACGGCAGATATTTTGATCGTCATCGGTAGCATTGGCAGTCATCGCCACGATCGCGATCGGAGGTGATTGCGATGCGTTTTCGCGATCGCGAATATGTTTAGTTGCCTGTATCCCGTCCATTTCAGGCATCTGAATATCCATGAGAATTAAATCGTAGGCTTTGTCGGCGATCGCTGCGATCGCTTCTTGCCCATTGCCTACGATGTCAGCCTCATAACCGAGGTGTTTGAGTACGCGCATCGCTACTTTTTGATTGACAGGATTGTCCTCAGCTAACAAAATGCTGAAGCTAGATAAAGATGGCTCTGGCTTAACTGAAATATCCATGATTTTATGGTGCTGTTTTTTTCCCTACCTGAAACCAGTAGCGCGATTGCCAGTAACATTTAACCCATAATTTGGGGCACGCGGAAAAAGTCTTCTTCCCGATCAGGCGCACAGTCCAGCAAGACTTCGCGATCGGCAAAAGGTTGCAGGATATCGGCGCGAGTAATATTGACGGTGTTAACAGCCCTAGTCGTTGGTTCAACCCCCTCTAACAGAGAATCAAGTTCATTTAGCTGTTGGAAATAGTCCAAAATGCTATCTAGCTGCTTGGTAAAAGAAATTTCTTCGGCTTCAGTTAATTGCAAACGCCCCAAATGGGCAACATGGCGAACTTGATCTCTATCAATCATAATATCTGTGCGATCTTTATATAAATTTATATGTGGTATGTATAGGTGATTTGTGTTTAGGGTAACCGTTAGGTTTTGGTATTTCTTTGACCATCCTAGATCATCTGGATCATTTGCCTAAACTATCCCCAAGAATATATTGCGGTTTTCAAGTGAGTGCGTACTCATTTGAAAACAAAAAACAATCCTAGTAAGGGTTTTGAGTTTTCATTTTGCCGTAGGCAAAATGAAAACTGCAATATTTATCAGGATATGCATATAGTTCTAATACCAATTCACGAAAGCGTGACAACAATTTTGTGGATTAAAAACTAAACCTAGCGAGGGTTCTCAAGTTAAAAAATGGCTACGCCATTTTTTAACTTAGTATAAGAATATATAGTATTCCTAAATCATACGCTCAGCCAATGTTAGCCGAGCGTAAGTCTCTTAGGACTTTGATTAGGACTTACACCAAAAATTGCTAGGTTTAATAGAGGTTAATCGTTTAAAAGAACAGATTAATATCGGCTCTACCAGTTGTCTTTAGCCAATTTTGCGCTTCGATATAGTTGTTGGGAGCAAGTCGTATGGCTCTCACCCAATGATCGGCAGCAATGTTGAAATATTCTTCGGCTTGCTCTTCATCCTGAGCATTTTCCCCTTTATGGTGATAAATCACCGCAACATTGTTCAATGCTTGAGGCATACGGGGATTGAGATCGATCGCCTGCTCGTAAAATTCAAGAGCCTTATTGTGATCGCCATTACTAGCATGAATTAAACCCATGTTGTAATAGATATAACTGCGATCGTAGGAATTTTCTTCGAGTTTGAGAGCTTCTTCGTAGTTTGATAGGGCTTCGGCATACTCACCGTCACCTTGAGCGGACATCCCATCTCGATAGTAAGCAAAGGCTTCTTTTTCTTTCTGACTAGCAGGAAAGAGTTTTAAAATCGTGTCGGCAATAACGGTAAAGGTTTGATCGACGAAGTTGTCATTACGTTGCGATCTAGGCATAGTTCTTTATAAATTTGCAGTCAGTTGTTAATCAGCATATCAAAAGCTTGATATAGATGAAGTTTCGTTTTGTGATAATGCTGTGCTGTAACGTTGCTTTTTGGCGATGTTTTTTACTGACAGTTCAAATTAATGACAATTAAGCCAAGCTTAATGCCAAGTTTTTGCCAAGAATATTTAGGTTTCACCTTTTGTTTATATAACTTAACTTTAGCCGTTGAGTCATGAGCCGTTGAGTCATGAGCCGTTGAGTCATGGCATTCGTAAAGCATAGCTTAGCCATGCTTTACGAATGTTGCAATTAATTAGGCTTAGGCGTAGCCGCGACCTCTAGGGCGATCGTTGTTAGTACGTTCACCACGAGGCTTAGCCTTATTAACGCGTAGGGTTCTTCCCATCCATTCGGCTTCGTTAAGCGCCGCGATCGCCGCTTCTTCTTGGGCATCATCCTCCATATCAACGAAGGCGAAACCCCGAACCCGACCTGTTTCTTGGTCGGTGGGCAATTGCACGCGTTTTACAGTGCCGTAGTCTGAGAAGACGCTTGTCAAATCATCCTTAGCAGCTTGATAAGACAAATTTCCAACGTAAATAGTCACAGTCAGTTCGCTCCAAAAAAGAGATCGATAAAATAGTTTAGCCAGTCTTCGGAAAAGACTCGCTCGATCCGAGATCTCACAAATCCAACCTAAATTTCAGCTTTGATATAAGTTTACCGTTTAGCCGCAACAATTTGCGTAGGCTGTATTACAAAGCTTTGTCCAAGTAATGCTAAAGAGCGCATAAACCGTAAAAAAGAGCGATCAATTCCTTGCTGTAAGCGGTATTTCTCGTCAGGGGCGATCGCTTATGCTGCAAGTCTTTGAGAATTAGCTTAAAATATCAGTCTAAAGAAATAAGTCAAATTACTTACTAGTTAGCGTTTGCGAGGAGTTTGACGAGAAATTTTTACCAAACTTAAAGATAATTAAAAATTTAAAAATGGGGAGACAAAGTTAATTTATTACTTTTTTATTACTTGGTTATTCGCCCTTTTCTTGGTGATCAATATGCATGTGGTTTTGCCGTTAAGGCTGGGCATAATTAAAAACCAGCATCGAAACCCGTAGCGGTAGTGGGTTATGATGGCAGATGTCTAAAAATTTTCTCTGTTCACTCTGGCTCGAAGTAAAGCTATATAAATAGCTTTATCAAAACAGCTATCAAAAAAAGCTATAAAAAATATGGGTAAACAAAGCCGCCTGCTTGCCTTTGTATTGGCAGTTTTATTGGGGGCTGTGTATCTCATCGTAAATCATCCACCTAAGTTAGGGCTAGATTTACGGGGTGGTGCGCAGCTCACACTCCAAGCAAAAATTAATCCCGAACAAGGAATTAATGAAATTACACCACGCATTATGGAAACTGCAAAGTTTGTGGTGGAGCAACGTATTAATGGCTTGGGTGTTTCCGAAGCAACAATTGTGATATCGGGTAATAATCAACTAGTCGTGCAACTGCCAGGAGTAAACGATCCTGCGCAGGCTGAACGGGTAATTGGGACAACTGCCCAGCTTGATTTTCGGAAGCAAAAAAAAGGGACTGAAAGCGAGCTAAGGGCAAGATTGCAAATTCAGCAGGCGGCAACGCTGCAACGCGAAATCCTGAAAAACTCTGGCGATCAAAAGGCGATCGCCGATAACGAAGCGGAATATCAAAAGAGTGTAGAAGCCCTGAAGGGGATTTTTGAGCGCACAGGTTTAAGCGGCAATATGCTCAAGGATGCAGTCGCATCGCCATCGGGCAATGGTCCTGATTCTTGGCAAGTGGCGCTCACCTTTGATGATAAAGGCGGCGATCTATTTGCGAAAACTACTGGTGAAATTGGCGGTACAGGTCGCGCTTTAGGTATTTTCTTAGACGATAAGTTAATCAGCTCCCCATCCGTTGGTCCTGAATTTCAAGGCAAGGGTATTACTGGTGGAAGAGCTGTAATTACAGGAAACTTTACACTTGATACGGCTAACGAACTTGCTTTGCAGTTAAGAGCAGGAGCCTTACCAGTGCCTGTAGAAATTGTTGAAAACCGTACTGTCGGGGCTACCCTTGGGGCGGATAGTATCCTGAGTAGCATTTATGCTGGAGTTGCGGGGCTAGTCTTAGTCATCATTTTTATGGTGCTGTATTACCGCATTTTAGGTGTGGTTGCCGATATTGCCCTCATTACCTATGCGGTGATTACCTTTGCTTCGTTTTGTCTGTTAGGCGTGGTCTTGACTTTACCAGGTATTGCAGGATTTATTCTCAGTATCGGTATTGCCGTGGATGCCAATGTATTAATTTTTGAACGGACAAAAGAAGAGTTAAATGCAGGAAGAACTCTCTATAAATCCGTTGAAGCTGGCTTTTATCGAGCTTGGTCGAGCATCCTTGATAGTCATGTAACTACCTTGATTTCTTGTTTTGCCCTGTTTTGGCTTGGTTCGGGATTTGTCAAAGGATTTGCGGTTACTTTAGGCGTTGGGGTGCTGGTGAGTGTCTTTACGGCGGTGACATTGAGCCGATCGCTCATGTTGGCAATGATCAGCAATCCCCTATTTCGCAAGCCAGAATATTATGGCGTAAAGGCTTTTGGCAAAATTTCTCTAACTAAAGCTGAGGTGGAAACTAAGTCCGAGGATAAATCGAGCGATCGAGAAAACGGTAATAAAAAAGACAATACAGGTGCAGTGCTATGAAATTAGATGTAATTAAACATGGTCGCCTTTACATCACGATTTCCACGACAGTGATTGTGGCGGGTTTAATCGCGATGGTTCTCTCCTTTCAACAGTTAGGATCGCCTTTACGCCTCGGTATTGACTTTACGGGTGGTTCTAATATTACGCTCGGTTTGGCTTGTAATGCTGGCAATTGTGGTAAGCCCATTGATGTGGCTGTGATCCGCCAAGCGGTAGAAAGTAAGGGTTTTAGTAATAGCGTCATTCAGTTAGTTGAGGGCAAAGACCTTAGGGGTGTATCGGTTCGGACATCCCATCTCTCCTCTGAGCAGCGGGTCAAGCTCAAGGAAACAATGACTGAAGCGTTGAAGCAGTATGGAGAAGTTGACCCCAAGAAATCCCAGATTGATGAAGTCGGCCCCGCGATCGGGCAGCAGGCTCTCAATAATGGTTTGCTTGCCCTTGGTTTATCCTTTGCGGGGATCGGTGTTTATCTCGCCTTTCGCTTTCAACTGGACTATGCCACCTTTGCGATCGTGGCGCTGTTCCACGATATTTTTGTTACGGCTGGTGTATTTGCCATTTTAGGGCTGACGATGGGGGTAGAAATTGATAGTTTATTTATCGTTTCGATGCTCACGATCTGCGGCTTCTCCGTTAACGATACGGTGGTAATCTACGATCGCATTCGCGAAAATGTGAAGATCGATACGGATACGACCAGTTTTAATGATTTGGTTAATGCTTCGGTAAATCAAACCCTCTGGCGATCGATCAACACCACTCTCACGGCAACTTTGCCTTTAATTGCTATTTTCCTATTCGGTGGTGCGACGCTAAGATTTTTCTCGCTAGCTTTGATCGTTGGGTTCCTGTCGGGGGCTTATTCCAGCATTTTTAATGCCAGTATTTTGCTCGCTTGGTGGCGTAGCCGTCAGGTGACAGTCCGCCAACCGCCCCTTGAAGCCAACTAATTAAAACCTAGAAGAGCATACCGCCCGCTGCGCGGGCGGTATGCTCTCTGGTTTTGGTTTTTAATTATGCCTAACTACTTAGATAAAAAATGTCAGTTGGGGTTAAGCTGTCACACTTTTGTGAATTGGTATAAAAGGACAAATCCCTCCCAAGAAGAGAAGGTTGGCACGAAGTGCCAACCTTCTCTTCTTGGGAGGAGGATTTTCGCACTACCGAAGGTAGCGAGGAAACCCCATAATTCAATAGACTGGGAAACGCTATATACTTACCTCAATGCTTGGTCTGAGTTATGAATGAAGAAGACATCAGCAATATTGCTCAGCCTCGATCTGAACTAAATTCCGATCAAATATCTGATCCTGATCCACTTCTCGAACGGCAAATCCAGCGTCTGATCGAAGTCCAAACCTATTTGCGGTGGATATTTGACGGCTTTCTGTGGTTGACCGTGGGAACGGCAAGCATTTGGGCTTTGCGATCGGATATTGAGCTATGGTTTGCCTCGTTTACATGGGCGGCGGTGCGGATGACTTTGGCTTACAATCGTTTGCCGATGTTAGGCTTGGGGATATGTGTGGCAATGACCTTAGCGACTTTGGTTTGGCAGAGTTCGATTATTTTATGGGGACTGAATCAACGGGAAAAGCGATCGCTTGCCCATCAAGTAAAAGGAATTCAAGCAAAAGGTAAAAGCCATCCATTATGGCGCTGGGTTTGTGAGGAGAAATTATAGCTGCCATCTTTTTGGGTTTATTCCTTACGTTGCTATAAAGTGAACAATTAGAAACCATTTAAGAATTCACTAGATCCCCCCCAGCCCCCCTTAAAAAGGGGGGAGAATTAAATTTTCCCCCCTTTTTAAGGGGGATTGAGGGGGATCTGTTAGAGTTTTTGACCGCAGAAAGTACTTCTTAAATGGTTTCTTAGTATTGCGCGGCAAAGCGGCGCAATACTAATTGTTCACTAGGGAGTAATTATGGCTATTAAAGTTTTACATCTCTCTGATATTCATCTTGGCAGTACGACCCATGGCAAGATTAATCCGCAAACGGGTTTAAATACTCGTCTTGAAGACTTTGTGGCGGCGCTAACCCTCTGTATCGATCGCGCGATGCGGGAACCAGCCGATTTAGTTCTCTTTGGTGGGGATGCCTTTCCTGATGCCACGCCGCCGCCTTTGGTGCAGCAAGCCTTTGCCAAGCAGTTTCGTCGTCTTGCCGATGCTGGGATTCCCACGGTTTTATTAGTTGGTAACCACGACCAGCATTCGCAGGGAGTCGGTGGAGCGAGTTTGGCTATTTATCGCAGTCTTGCCGTACCGAATTTTACCGTGGGCGACACGATCGCCACCCATCGTATTTCTACTAACGCGGGGGCAATTCAGATTATTACCCTACCTTGGATTACGCGATCGACTCTACTCACGAAGTCGGAAACCGAAGGATTTTCGATGGCAGATGTGAATCAATTCCTGATCGATCGCTTACAGGTGGTGATCGAAGGTGAAATTCGGCAGCTCGATCCGAGCTTACCAACGATTTTATTGGCTCATGTAATGGTGGATACGGCAACCTACGGTGCAGAGAGGTTTTTGGCGGCGGGCAAGGGATTCACGATTCCATTGTCGATGTTAACCCGCGAAGCCTTTGATTATGTGGCTTTGGGGCATGTGCATCGACATCAAATTCTTGCCACGCAGCCAATGGTAGTTTATCCAGGCAGCATTGAGCGGGTTGATTTTGGCGAAGAGAATGAGGCAAAGGGCTATTGCTGGTTAGAAGTTGAGAAGGGGAATGTAAAATTTGAGTTTTGTCCAATTCCGACCCGCGTATTTCGGACAATCGAAGTAGATGTGACACAGGCGGAGGATCCGCAAGCAAAGTTACTCAAAGCAATTCAAAAAGGGAAAATTGATCGGGCGATCGCGAGGCTGATTTATAAAATTAAAGCCGAACAACTAGCGCTAATTGACGATCGCTTACTCCATGAAGCCATGGAAAGCGCCCATAATTATTCTCTGATTCCAGAAGTAGTCAGCCAAAATCCACGGAGTCGAATGCCCGATCTCAGCACTGCGGAAGCCCTCGATCCGATGACGGCGCTGAAAACCTATCTCAGTACTAGGGAAGACTTACACAATCTGGAACCTGAAATGCTGAATGCTGCTCAAGAACTACTCAGTGAGATTGGGCTGGCTATGGATAGTATCGATCCTGCGATTGATACGACTCAAGCTAGTCAATTGGTGATAAGTTTCGACTAGTTGAGATTGCAGAGTGACGAGGGAAACCTGTCGCAGCGCCGCAGTGCGATCGTAAATTTGTTCGATACTAATATCATCGCGATCGTCGGTTTCTAAAAGGAACCGCCCCTGCGGAATGGTGGCGATCGCTGGCACTACAGGAGAGCGATCGCTTAAAATTGCTGCGCCAAATGAAAAGTAAAAACCATGTTCGAGCAATTGTTGAAAGAC
This sequence comes from Pseudanabaena sp. UWO310, assembly GCF_006861605.1. Lineage (NCBI taxonomy): Bacteria > Bacillati > Cyanobacteriota > Cyanophyceae > Pseudanabaenales > Pseudanabaenaceae > Pseudanabaena > Pseudanabaena sp. UWO310. The sequence goes on from NZ_SELU01000008.1 coordinate 47,888, forward strand.
TTCCTTTTTTTTGTGAAAACCATGAACGATCCAAGGAATGACAGATTTCGTAGTTTTCTTTAAAGCGATTAGTTCGGAAAAGGCTCTTACACAGTGGATTACCAGTGGCTTTTGTAATGTTTCCGCCAATTCTATATGTCTTTGAAAAATTGTAATTTGCAATTCCATTGGTAAATCAATATTGCGATCGAGTCCGCATTCTCCAATCGCTATTACTTCTGGTAATTTCGCCAATATTTCCAGATTTTGGTAAGCCTCTTCCCACGATGACATGGCTATAAACCAAGGGTGTAACCCCAGACTACAGGTAGGCGGTAATGAGTGGGCTGGCAAGTCCGTATTGACATGCAGGGTTTGCAGGTTGATCAGATTTTGACATTGGCGATCGCGATGGGTATGGAAATCAATAAACATTTTGATTAGTCCCCAAGGTGTGACAACGGAAGTAATTCTAAAATGGTTTCTAAAATGGTTTCCTAAAATTGGTAGCCGATGCTGAAATAGAGCGAAGACTCTTGCAAATTAGAGCCGCGATCGCTGAGGTTTACAAATGGAATTGCATAATCTAGCCGCAAGTTGAGCCGTTTAATTGGTTCAAATAGAACTCCTAACCCACCACCAGCTAAAAAGTTCTGATTGGGTAGCACGTTGAGATTTCTGGAGTTGTTCCAAACTGTCCCGAGATCGACAAAAGGAGCTAGCTGGAGAACTGTGCGATCTTCTTCATTTCGCGCCACCACAAATCGGCTCTCCAAAGAAAGGCGGATACCGTTGTCACCTGAACGCGCATTTTGACGAAATCCCCGCACCGATTGCCCACCTCCAATCACAAACTGCTGCGATGGCAAAAGCGGATCAGCCGAGAGTTGAGTATCTAATGATCCGATCAAAATTGTGTCAGTGCCAAGAACTTGAACTCGTTGAATCTGACCTAGCCAGCTAAGGAAAGCTGCACTAGGATTGGTGACAAAAGTTGCACCAAATAAGCCTGTCCCAAGACTAAACTGCGATCGCAATGACCAAACTCCTTCAGTGTCGCGACTGGTATATTCTTGTCCAAATTTAAATACACTGGTGCGACTAGTCCCATCGGCTTCGGCTCCAATCCCAAATGGCACAGCCAGATCGTTAAATAGGAATGTTTGACCCCTTTGATATTCATAACCTAGAGACAGGGCAAATTCTTCACGGGGATTACGAACCAAGGGTTGGCGATAGGTAGCGGAGTAAACTTCATTATTACCCCGAATATTAAAGACATCAAATGGGGACTGGGTAATGCGATAATTGCTGGGTGCAACCCGAAGTGAAACAGTTCCATTCATCGGATTGACGGGAATGCTAAAACCAAAATCATATTGGTTAGAGCCGCCTGTTGTAGTTCTGTAATAATTGGCTGTAAACACATCTCCCAATCCAAAAAGATTGCGGTAGTTTAGCCCCGCACCCATGCGCTCAGAACCAACCGCAGGTGGGGAAAAGTTATCAAAACTGACAGAACCTGTCAGTTGATTTGCCTCAACGACTGTAATCGTGAGTATGCTCAAACCAGCTTTGCTACCAGCTTTGAGGCTAGCATCTACGCTGGTAAAATTGGGATCGGCACGGAGAAGCCGCAGTTGATCTTCGACGTTATTGGTGTTGAGGGGAGTACCAATTCCTAGCTCAGTTCGCGATCGCACGTAGTCAGGATTAAGTGCATTAACACCAACAACTTCGATTTTTTCGACTTTTCCTTCCAAAACCTGAATCTTGGCAACACCATCAATGACACTTTGAGGAGTATATATCGCTTGAGAAGTGACATAGCCATTACTGACATACAGTTGGGTAATGGCATTGGTGGCGGCTATGAGTTGATCTTCCGTAACTGATTTCCCTTCGAGAGGTTCGATGATGGGACTGAGTTTCGCTGCATCGAAAACTGTACTGCCAATAACTTCAATTCTTTTAATTGGAATTGCTTGAGTGATTTGATTTTGAGAAGTTTGATTTTGAGAAGTTTGATTTTGAGAAGTTTGATTTTGAGAAGTTTGAAATTGAGCAACTTGAGATGGAGAAGTCTGAGAAGAATGGGCTAAGTTTTGTGAGGGAATAGAACTAGTTGATAATGAAGGTGTTAAATCTGTGGAAATTGGATTAGCGTTAGTCGATAACCCGCAATCTGTTGCTACTAATGCAAGGGTAGAAAGCCCTAATAATATTGGATGAATTCTTGCGAGCTTGACCTTTAATTCCGCTATTTTTGGGCGCATAGTTCTTGTTTTTACGTTGATTCCTCACTAACAGTAAAAACGTTAGCATATGTCAGTCTTAATTAAATATATTATTGCGATGAAGTCTCAATAGTATAGTATAAATTTGTATTGTTAAGTCTCAGTAAAAATTTTGATGGGGTTGTGGGAGATTATGTTGAAGTCAACTTGGGGGAAGTATTGGGCAACAATTGCGATCGCGATCGCCCTATCACCAATAATACTGACAGCACCCGTCACAGCACAATCGATCACCGCCGCGCAAGATGGTACGAACACCGTCATATTGCCAAATGGACAAAGATTTGACATAACAGGCGGAACGCAAGCAGGTGCAAATCTCTTCCATAGTTTTCAACAATTTGGCTTAAGTCAAGGACAAATCGCCAACTTTCTCAGTCAACCCAACATTCAAAATATCCTTGGTCGAGTAGTTGGCGGCGATCCTTCCGTCATCAATGGCTTAATCCAACTGACAGGCGGCAATTCCAATCTCTACATCATGAACCCCGCAGGGATTATCTTTGGGAATAATGCAAGTTTAAACGTACCAGCTTCCTTTACGGCTACTACAGCGAGTGGAATCCAAGTTGGCAATAGTTGGTTTGGCATGAATACCAGTGCTAGTGATCTGCAAAAGCTTAATGGAACTCCTAATGCTTTAGCTTTTACTAGTCCGACATCGCCACTGACTCAAGGACAAACTTCTGGCGTGATTCTCAATCAAGGCAGTCTCAATGTTCCTCAAGGGAAAAGTATTTCGCTTGTTGGTGGGATTGTAATCAATACAGGAACTATATCCACACCTAACGGCACGATCAATATCGTGGCTGTTCCTGATGGTAAGTATGTAAGGATTACACCTGAAGGTGGTGTTCTCAGCTTTGATCTACCGATCGCCACTCAGCAAGAATTAGGCAGTAACAAAGCGATCGCAGGAATTGATTTGCCAAAATTATTGACTGGTTCAGGGATTACCGCACCGACCAAAGCGGGAGAGGCGATCGCATCGGGTAATCTCACGGCAGCAAACATCAACGTCCTTGCCAATCGTTACAATACGACTCAAGCTTCTTTGAATGCGACTAATATCCAACAGGGCTGGAATTTTGTGTTCATCGACAGCACCATTAAAAATTATCAAACCTTACTTGATGGCACTAATGGCGGTAGTAGTGTCACCTTGATTAATCCAGATCAGTATGGGATTCAGAAAGTGACTGAGACTTTAGCGAGTGTGACGGGTGCAAATAGTTTGCATATTGTCTCTGAGGGAGATGTTGGCAATTTCTGGTTAGGAAAAGATTTTGTTAGTACTGAGAATATTGCTAAATATGCTAACGATCTCCAAGCTTGGAAGACGGCTCTATCTCCTGCGGCGAATATTTTGCTCTATGCTTGTAATTTGGCTAGTGGAGAGAATGGGGCGGCACTGGTTCAAGCAGTAAAGAATTATACGGGGCATGATGTCGCGGCTTCGACTGATATCACGGGTAGCAGCAAGCTTGGTGGCAACTGGAATTTGGAATATACGACTGGGAAACTGAATACGGGAGTGGTGTTTAGTTCTGAAGCCCAGAATAGTTATGATGGCAGACTGGTTACCTTTACGGCTACGAATACAAATGATGCGGGTGCAGGGTCATTGAGGCAAGCAATTCTTGATGCCAATGCTTTAGCGGGCGCTGATGATATTCGGTTTGACCCGACTGTGTTTAATGGATCTCAAGCAGCGATTACTTTGGCATCAACTTTGGCGATTAATGTCGCTACTGGCGATCTCAACATCAGTGGCGCATTTGGAGCAAGCAATGTCACGGTGAGTGGCAATAATTTGGTGGGAGTATTTGGTATCGCGGGTAATGGCAATACCACGTTTGATAGTTTAAGAATTATCAATGGGAATACATCAGGCAATGGTGGTGGAATAAATAACAATGGAACTGGAGCCGTGACGCTCACCAATAGCACTGTCTCTGGTAATAGGGCGAATATTGGTGGTGGGATTTATAGCAATGGAGCCGTGACGCTCACCAATAGCACTGTATCTGGTAATACGTCGGATTTTAATGGTGGTGGGATTTATGGCGATGGAGCTGTGACCCTCACCAATAGTACTTTGTCGGGCAATACGGCGAGTACTGGTGGTGGGATTTCTGGCAATGGAGCCGTGATGCTTACCAATAGCACTGTCTCTGGTAATACGGCTAGTACTGGTGGTGGTGGTGGGATTTTGGGCAATGGAGCCGTGACACTCACCAATAGCACTGTCTCTGGTAATACGTCAACTACTAGTGATGGTGGTGGGATTTATGGCTATGGAGCCGTGACGCTCACCGATAGTACTGTGTCAGGTAATACGGCTAGTACTGGTGGTGGGATTTCTGGCGATGGAGCCGTGACGCTCATCAATAGCACTGTATCTGGTAATACGGCTAGTAGTTATTATGGTGGTGGGATTTATGGCTATGGAGCCGTGACGCTCACCAATAGCACTGTGTCTGGTAATACGGCTACTACTAATGATGGTGGAGGGATTTATGGCAATAGAGACGTGACGCTCACCAATAGCACTGTATCTGGTAATACGGCTGGTAATAATGGTGATGGTGGAGGGATTTATGGCAAGGGAGACGTGACGCTCACTAATAGTACTATCTCTGGTAATACGTCAACTAATGATGGTGGAGGGATTTATGGCAATGGAGCCGTGACGCTCACCAATAGCACTGTCTCTGTTAATACGTCGGATTTTAATGGTGGAGGGATTTATGGCAAGGGAGCAGTGACGCTTACCAATAGCACTGTGTCTGGTAATACTGCTACTACTAATGATGGTGGTGGGATTTCTGGCAATGGAGACGTGACGCTCATCAATAGCACTGTCTCTGGTAATACGGCTGGTAATAATGGTGGTGGGATTTCTGGCAATGGAGCCGTGACGCTCACCAATAGCACCGTCTCTGGTAATACGGCGAGTATTGGTGGTGGGATTTCTGGCAAGGGAGCCGTGACCCTCACCAATAGCACTGTCTCTGGTAATACGGCTACTAAGTATGGTAATGGTGGTGGGATTTCTGGCATTAGCGCCGTGACGCTCACCAATAGCACTGTCTCTGGTAATACAGCTAAAGTTAATGGTGGTGGGATTTATGGCATTAGCGCCGTGACGCTCACCAATAGCACTGTCTCTGGTAATACGGCTACTACTAATGATGGTGGTGGGATTTATGGCATTAGCGCCGTGATGCTCACCAATAGCACTGTCTCTGGTAATACAGCTAAAGTTAATGGTGGTGGGATTTATGGCAATGGAGCCGTGACGCTCACCAATGGCACTGTCTCTGGTAATACAACTAAAGCTAATGGTGGTGGGATTTATAGCAATGGAGCAGTGACGCTCACCAATAGCACTGTCTCTGGTAATACAACTAAAGGTAATGGTGGTGGGATTTATAGCAATGGAGCCGTGACGCTCACCAATAGCACTGTGTCGGGTAATACGGCGAATTTTAATGGTGGTGGGATTTGGGGCAATAACGGAGGCACGATCGCCAATAGCACCATTACCAACAACACTGCCGATGCCGATAACAATGGCACAGCTGATGGTGGTGGGATTTTTCGTAATAACGGCACATTCACGATTAGAAACTCGATAATTGCAGGTAACTTTGACCGAGGATTGCAAGCCCCTGACTTGGGTAGTAGTACCGCAGGAGTAGGTTTTACTAATGGCGGCAATAATTTAATCGGTGCAAATGATGGCTTCGCCGCCACATTTCCCACTAGCTCCCTCATCGGCACGATCGCAAATCCCATCAATCCGCAACTAGCCCCCCTTGGCAACTATGGCGGCACAACCCAAACCCATGCCCTCTTGCCCAATAGCCCAGCCCTAAATGCAGGGAATAACGCAGGCGTAGCCGCTACCGATCAACGCGGCGCAACCCGCATTTTTGGTGGTGTTGTCGATATTGGTGCATTTGAATCTCAAGGCTTTAGTCTCACCCCATTAGCTAACTCCACACCCCAAAGTACCAATATCAACACCAGTTTTGCTCAGCTTCTAGGGGTGCAAGTCACCGAAAACTTCGTGAATAGCCCCATTCCCGTACCAAATATTCTCGTTACCTTTGCGCCGTCATCTAGCAGTGCTAGTGGCTCATTTGCTGGTAATGCCAGCGTATTAACCAATAATCTTGGTATTGCCGTAGCTCCTACCTTTACCGCCAATGGAGTTTCAGGCAGTTACACTGTGGCGGCGACAGCAACTGGATTTACTCCTGCATCCTTTTCACTGACTAATGCAGCCAATAAAGTTGATGGATTTGGTGGTGTATTTCCTAGTCGTGAGGATTTAGAAGGACGCGCTTCCAGATTAGATGAGCAAGATCTAGAACTAAGTTTCTCACAAGTGCTATGCCTTGACCCATCCCTCGCCAATGTTCAGAATACTTCCATTCCAACTTGCAAAGGTAAATAGCATCCAACCAATTAAAAAAATAGAACAAAATCCCTGTACGGGCAGGTTTAGAAACCATTTAAGAATTGTCTAGATCCCCCCCAGCCCCCCTTAAAAAGGGGGAAGAATTAAATTCTCCCCCCTTTTTAAGGGAGATTGAGGGGGATCTCTTAGAGCTTCTTCTCAATTCCGCAATTTCTGCCAAGCTAAGCCCAGTCGCCCGCGCGATCGCCTCATCATCCAGTATATCCAGCAATTGCTTAGCTATTTCTAGCTTGCCTTGCTTGAGAGCCTTAGCGATCGCATTATGTTGATCTTGGATAAAGAACTCCTGATGTTGTAACTCATCTAATTCTTCAGCCGAAAGATTTCCTTCTCTGGCAAACTCAAAGGCTTGCCTAATTTCTGGTACTGAATTCATACTCTCTGGCACAACATCTAAGTCTAGGGCATGTTTGAGAAAATATAGCCACTTGTCTGCCAAGGTTTCTAGATCCGCGATCGCTTTATCAAACTTTGGTAACTCGACAAACACTAACTCAAGATCATAAATGGGATAATCAATCAAAAAGTCTTTCTCTTTTAAAATAAACCGAGAAGTTAATCGATCCATCTCTGGAAACATCTCAAAATCTGTAATTGTCAGTGCAATTACTGGATTGAGTAGTGAATAGGATTGCCCAATACCGAGTTGAATGGAATAAGCTTTGGCAGCATTGTAGAGAATCCGCTTCTCAAAGCCTTCGATATTCAATACTTGCATCTCGATAATTACGCTTGTGTTGTTATCGAGCCTAGCTTTGACATCAAGATAGGTATCCTTAACTCCTCGAATGCGTGGAGCTAAGTAAGGATTGAGAATTTCTAATTGCGAGATCCTGCGATCGCCGTTATAAAGCAGCGCATTCAAAAAACTGATCAAGACATCATGGCTTTGTTCGGATCCAAAGATTTTCTTGAACGCAAAATCAGTTTTTGGACTAATAAATCTCATATGCTTATGTGATTATTTCTCAGCTTCAGTCTAGCAAAAATTTGTTAAAATCTTTGCCGCACGCTGATCTGACTGGACAGATTTTGATTCTGTTTTTTAATAGCGATTACAGGGTAAATTATATTTTAAGATAAAGTGAATTTTAGTGGGATTATTGGAGATTATGCTGAAATTAACTTTGGGAAAGTATTGGGCAACAATTGCGATCGCGATCGCCCTATCACCAATCATGCTGACAGCCCCCGTCACAGCACAATCGATCACCGCCGCGCAAGATGGGACTGGCACAGTCATATTGCCAAATGGACAAAGATTTGACATAACAGGCGGAACGCAAGCAGGGGCAAATCTCTTCCATAGTTTTCAGCAATTTGGCTTAAGTCAAGGACAAATCGCCAACTTTCTCAGTCAACCCAACATTCAAAATATTCTTGGTCGAGTAGTTGGCGGCGATCCTTCCGTCATCAATGGACTAATCCAACTGACAGGCGGCAATTCCAATCTCTACATCATGAACCCCGCAGGTGTGATTTTTGGGTCAAATGCGAGTTTAAATGTGCCAGCTTCTTTTACAGCTACGACTGCTAATGGAATTCAGATTGGGAATAGTTGGTTTGGCATGAATACTAGCGCCAGTGATCTGAAGAATCTGACAGGAACTCCCAATGCTTTCGCCTTTACTAGTCCGACATCGCCACTGATTCAAGGACAAACTTCTGGCGTGATTCTCAATCAAGGAAATCTTACTGCTTCTCAAGGGAAAAGTATTTCTCTAGTTGGTGGGATAGTCATTAATACAGGATCTATATCCACACCTAACGGCACAATCAATATCGTGGCAGTACCCGATGGTAAGTATGTGCGAATTACACCTGAAGGTGGTGTTCTCAGCTTTGATCTACCGATCGCTACTCAGCAAGAATTGGGCAGTACCAAAGCGATCGCAGGAATTGATTTGCCAAAATTACTGACTGGTTCAGGGATTACTGCACCGACCAAAGCAGGAGAAGCGATCGCTACAGGTAATCTCACGGCAACAAACATCAACGTCCTTGCCAATCGTTACAACACGACTCAAGCTTCTTTGAATGCGACTAATATCCAACAGGGTTGGAATTTTGTATTTATCGATAGCACCGTTAAAAATTATCAAACCTTACTGGATGGGACTAATGGCGGTAGTAGTGTGACGGTGATTAATCCTGACCAGTATGGCATTCAGAAAGTGACCGAAACCTTGGCGAGTGTGACGGGTGCAAATAGTTTGCATATTGTCTCTGAAGGAGATGCTGGCAATTTCTGGCTGGGTAAAGATTTTGTTAGTACTGAGAATATTGCTAAGTATGCTAACGATCTCCAAGCATGGAAGACGGCTCTATCTCCTGCGGCGAATATTCTGCTCTATGCTTGTAATCTCGCTAATGGAGAGAATGGGGCGGCGCTTGTTCAAGCAGTAAAGAATTATACGGGGCATGATGTGGCGGCTTCCATTAATCGCACAGGTAATGTGGATTTGGGTGGTGATTGGAATTTGGAATACCAAACTGGGAAGAACCCCGCGACGGTGATTTTCAATAATGCGGCGACAAATGCTTATCAAAATGCTCTAGCGATTTTTACGGCAACCAATGCTAATGATGCGGGTGCAGGTTCTTTGAGAGCGCAGGTACTCTTAGCAAATGGGGTCGCAGGTGCGGATGAGATTCGGTTTAGTTTTAGTGGAACACCTATTGTACTTACGAGTGGGGAGATTCAAATTACCGAAGATCTTACGATTAGCGGCAATGGCAGCACCAATACCATTATTAATGGCAATAACAATAGTCGTATTTTTAACATTACATCTGCTGCGCCTGTCACCATTGATGGGGTCACGATTAGAAATGGCAGAGCAGCAAATGATGGTGGTGGGATTTTAAGCAATGGAGATCTAACTCTCACTAACAGCACTGTATCAGGTAATACAGCGAATGCTGGTGGTGGTGGTGGGATTTGGGTTAGTGGAGTCCTGACTCTCTCCAATAGCACTGTGTCGGGTAATAGAGCTGGTGGTAATTCTGGTGGTGGGATTAGCGGTGCAGCCATGACTCTCTCCAATAGCACTGTGTCGGGTAATACGTCTCCTTTTAGTGGTGGTGGGATTATTTCTAATAACACTGTCACGATCATTAACAGCACCATTACCAACAATACTGCCGATGTTGATAACAATGGTTCAGGCAATGGTGGTGGGATTTTCCGCAGTGGTGGCACAATCACAATTACAAACTCGATTATTGCGGGTAACTTTGACCTAGGATTGCAAGCTCCTGACTTAGCTAGTAGTACCGCAGGAGTAGGGTTTGCTAATGGTGGCAATAACTTAATCGGAGCAAATGATGGCTTTGCCGCAACATTCCCCACTAGCTCCCTAGTAGGCACGATCGCAAATCCTATCAATCCGCAACTAGCACCCCTTGGCAACTATGGCGGCACAACCCAAACCCATTTGCTCTTGCCCAATAGCCCAGCCTTAAATGCAGGGAATAACGCAGGCGTAGCCGCTACCGATCAACGGGGTGCAACCCGCATTTTTGGCGGCACTGTCGATATCGGTGCATTTGAATCTCAAGGCTTTACCCTCACGCCCTTAGCCAACACCACACCCCAGAGTACCAATATCAACACCAGTTTTGCTCAGCTTCTAGGCGTACAAGTCACCGAAAACTTCGCAAATACCTCAATTTCTGTCCCCAATATTCTCATCACCTTTGATCCACCATCTAGCGGAACCAGCGGTACATTCGCGGGTAGCGCTAGCGTGCTGACCAATAATCTCGGCATTGCCAAAGCTCCTGTATTCACCGCCAATGGAGTTGCAGGCAGTTACACAGTGACAGCGACAGCAATTGGATTCGCTCCCGCATCATTTTCACTGACCAATATAGCTTTACCCACGCCCACATCTACTTCTAATCCTACTTCTACTTCTAATCCTACTTCTACTTCTAATCCTACTTCTACTTCTAATCAAGTTGCAAATGGATTTGGTGGTGTATTTCCAAGCCGTGAGGATTTAGAAGGACGCGCTCCCAGATTAGGCGAGCAAGATCTAGAAGTAAGTTTCTCACAAGTGCTATGCCTTGACCCATCTCTCGCCAATGCCCAGAATACTTCCATTACCACTTGCAAAGGTAAATAGCATCCTTATTGATCTTGCGATCGCCTACTTCTCAATTCCGCAATTTTTGGACTACTCAGCCCAGTCGCCCGACTAATAGCATCATCATCCAGCATATCCAGCAATTTTGTAGCCATTTCTATCGTTGCCTCTGTCTTTCCTTGTTTCAGAGCCTTAACGATCGCATTATGTTGATCTTGAATAAAGAACTCCTGATGTTGTAACTCATCTAATTCTTCAGGCGAGAGATTTCCTTCTCTGGCAAACTCAAAGGCTTGCCTAATTTCTGGTACTGAATTCATACTCTCTGGCACAACATCTAAGTCTAGGGCATGTTTGAGAAAATATAGCCACTTGTCTGCCAAGGTTTCTAGATCCGCGATCGCTTTATCAAACTTTGGTAATTCGACAAACACTAACTCAAGATCATAAATGGGATAATCAATCAAAAAGTCTTTCTCTTTTAAAATAAACCGAGAAGTTAATCGATCCATCTCTGGAAACATCTCAAAATCTGTAATTGTCAGTGCAATTACTGGATTGAGTAGTGAATAGGATTGCCCAATACCGAGTTGAATGGAATAAGCTTTGGCAGCATTGTAGAGAATCCGCTTCTCAAAGCCTTCAATATTCAATACTTGCATCTCGATAATTACGCTTGTGTTGTTATCGAGCTTAGCTTTGACATCAAGATAGGTATCCTTAACACCTCGAATGCGTGGAGCTAAGTAAGGATTGAGAATTTCTAATTGCGAGATCCTGCGATCGCCGTTATAAAGCATCGCATTCAAAAAACTGATCAAGACATCATGGCTTTGTTCAGAGCCAAAGATTTTCTTGAACGCAAAATCAGTTTTTGGACTAATAAATCTCATATGCTTATGTGATTATTTCTCAGCTTCAGTCTAGCAAAAATTTTTTAAAATCTTTGCCGCACGCTGATCTGACTGGACAGATTTTGATTCTGTTTTTTAATAGCGATTACAGGGTAAATTATATTTTAAGATAAATTAAATTTTAGCGGAGTTGTGGGAGATTATGCTGAAATCAACTTTGGGAAAGTATTGGGCAACAACGGCGATCGCGATCGCCCTATCACCAATAATACTGACAGCACCCGTCACAGCACAATCGATCACCGCCGCGCAAGATGGTACGAACACCGTCATATTGCCAAATGGACAAAGATTTGACATAACAGGCGGAACGCAAGCAGGAACAAATCTCTTCCATAGTTTTCAGCAATTTGGCTTAAGTCAAGGACAAATCGCCAACTTTCTCAGTCAACCCAACATTCAAAATATCCTTGGTCGAGTAGTTGGAGGCGATCCTTCCGTCATCAATGGCTTAATCCAACTTACAGGCGGCAATTCCAATCTCTACATCATGAACCCCGCAGGTGTGATTTTTGGGTCAAATGCGAGTTTAAATGTGCCAGCTTCTTTTACAGCTACGACTGCTAATGGAATTCAGGTTGGTAATGGTTGGTTTGGCATGAATACTAGCGCCAGTGATCTGAAGAATCTGACAGGAACTCCCAATGCTTTCGCCTTTACTAGTCCGACATCGCCACTGACTCAAGGACAAACATCAGGCGTGATTCTCAATCAAGGCAGTCTCAATGTCTCGCAAGGGAAAAGTATTTCGCTTGTTGGTGGGATAGTCATTAATACAGGAGCTATATCCACACCTAACGGCACAATCAATATCGTAGCTGTTCCCGATGGTAAGTATGTGCGAATTACGCCTGAAGGTGGTGTTCTCAGCTTTGATCTACCGATCTCTACTCAGCAAGAATTAGTCAGTACCAAAGCGATCGCAGGAATTGATTTGCCAAAATTACTGACTGGGTCAGGGATTACTGCACCGACTAAAGCGGGAGAGGCGATCGCATCGGGTAATCTCACGGCAGCAAATATCAATGTCCTTGCCAATCGTTACGACACGACTCAAGCTTCTTTGAATGCGACTAATATCCAACAGGGTTGGAATTTTGTGTTTATCGACAGCACGGTTAAGAATTATCAAACGTTGCTGGATGGCACTAATGGCGGAAGTAGTGTGACGGTGATTAATCCTAATCAGTATGGGATTCAGAAAGTGACTGAGACTTTAGCGAGTGTGACGGGTGCAAATAGTTTGCATATTGTCTCTGAAGGAGATGTTGGTAATTTCTGGCTAGGCAAAGATTTTGTTAGTACTGAGAATATAGCTAAATATGCCAATGATCTCCAAGCATGGAAAACTGCTCTATCTCCTGCGGCGAATATTCTGCTCTATGCCTGTAATTTGGCTAATGGAGAGAATGGGGCGGCACTGGTTCAAGCAGTGAAGAACTATACTGGGCGTGAGGTGGCGGCTTCGACTGACCTCACGGGTAGCAGTAAGCTTGGTGGCAACTGGAATCTAGAGTATCAGACTGGGAAACTTAATACGGGAGTGGTGTTTAGTTCTGAAGCCCAGAATAGTTATGATGGCAGACTGGTTACCTTTACGGCTACGAATACAAATGATGCGGGTGCAGGGTCATTGAGGCAAGCAATTCTTGATGCCAATGCTTTAGCGGGCGCTGATGATATTCGGTTTGACCCGACTGTGTTTAATGGATCTCAAGCAGCGATTACTTTGGCATCAACTTTGGCGATTAATGTCGCTACTGGCGATCTCAACATTAGTGGCGCATTTGGAGCAAGCAATGTCACGGTGAGTGGGAATAATGCGGTGCGAGTCTTTGGTATCGCGGGTAATGGCAATACCACGTTTGATAGTTTAAGAATTATCAATGGGAATACATCAGGCAATGGTGGTGGGATAAATAATAATGGCTTTGGAGCCGTGACGCTCACCAATAGCAATGTCTCTGGTAATACGGCTAATGCTATTGGTGGTGGGATTTTTGGCAATGGAGCTGTGACTCTCACCAATAGCAATGTCTCTGGTAATACGGCTGATTTTTTTGGTGGTGGGATTTATGGCAATGGAGCCGTGACGCTCACCAATAGCAATGTCTCTGGTAATAGGGCGAATATTGGTGGAGGGATTTCTGGCGATGTAGACGTGACGCTCACCAATAGCACTGTCTCGGGTAACACGGCTATTAATGGTGGAGGGATTTCTGGCGCTGGAGCCGTGACCCTCACCAATAGCATTGTCTCGGGTAATACGGCTAATGCTATTGGTGGAGGGATTTCTGGCGCTGGAGCCGTGACCCTCACCAATAGCACTGTCTCTGGTAATACGGCTACTAATGGTGGTGGGATTTATGGCAGTGGAGCCGTGACGCTCACCAATAGCACCGTCTCTGGTAATACAGCTGGTAATTATGGTGATGGTGGTGGGATTTATGGCAATGGAGACGTGACGCTCACCAATAGCACTGTCTCTGGTAATACGGCTGTTTCTAATGCTGGTGGGATTTTTGGCTTTGGAACCGTGACCCTTACCAATAGTACTGTGTCGGGTAATACGGCGACGTTAAATGCTGCTGGTGGGATTTATGGCAATGGAGCCGTGATCCTCACCAATAGTACTGTCTCTGGTAATACGGCTGCTAATAATGGTGGTGGAATTGTTAGTTTTATTAATGGAGGCACAATCACCAATAGCACCATTACCAACAACACTACCGATGCCGATAACAATGGCACAGGTAATGGTGGTGGGATTTTTCGTGATGGTGGCATATTCACGATTAGAAACTCGATAATTGCAGGTAACTTTGATCGAGGCTTGGAAGCTCCTGACTTGGGTAGTACTGTTGCAGGAGTAGGTTTTACTAATGGCGGCAATAATTTAATCGGTGCAAATGATGGCTTTGCCGCAACATTTCCCACTAGCTCTCTCATCGGCACGATCGCAAATCCCATCAATCCGCAACTAGCACCCCTTGGCAACTATGGCGGCCCAACCCAAACCCATGCCCTCTTGCCCAATAGCCCAGCCTTAAATGCAGGGAATAATGCTAATGCTCCAGTGGGTAACGATCAACGGGGTGCAACCCGCATTTTTGGTGGCACTGTCGATATCGGTGCATTTGAATCTCAAGGTTTTAGTCTCACCCCATTAGCTAACACCACACCCCAGAGCACCAATATCAACACCAGTTTTGCTCAGCTTCTAGGCGTGCAAGTCACCGAAAACTTCGTGAATAGCCCCATTTCTGTACCAAATATTCTCGTTACCTTTGCGCCACCATCTAGCAGTGCCAGTGGCTCATTTGCTGGTAATGCCAGCGTATTAACCAATAATCTCGGTATTGCCGTAGCTCCTACATTTACCGCCAATGGAATTTCAGGCAGTTATACTGTGGCGGCGACAGCAACTGGATTTACTCCCGCATCCTTTTCACTGACTAATGCAGCCAATAAAGTTGATGGATTTGGTGGTGTATTTCCTAGTCGTGAGGATTTAGAAGGACGCGCTCCCAGATTAGACGAGCAAGATCTAGAAGTGAGTTTCTCACAAGTGCTATGCCTTGACCCTTCCCTCGCCAATGCTCAGACTACTTCCATTCCAATTTGCAAAAAATAAAATGTAAGTAGCTAAGCATAATTAAAAACCAAACCCAGAGAACATACCGCCCGCTGCGCGGGCGGTATGTTCTCTGGGTTTTATACCAAAACCCCAAAGAGAGTTGCCGCGCGGAGCGCGGCAACTCTCTTTGGGGTTTTGATTTTGTCCTAACAAAACTGGCGGCAGCTATAAACACCAAACCTAGTAAGGTTTTGAGATTTCCAAAATGGCAACGCCATTTTGGAAATTAGTATTATTCCGCAATTTTGGCTTCTAGTTCCGAAACTTTTTGTTCCAGTTGACGCACAGTGCGGAGGAGAGCGGGAAGGTGACTTTTCGCAATCGTAATGCGATGCCAATCTTCTTCAGGAACGACGGGATAGCCCACCACCCGCGCACCTGCGGGAATATCGCTAGGAATACCTGAATTAACACCAATATTTGCGCCATCACCAATATGAAGGTGATACGCAGAACCCGACTGCGCCCCCATGACCACATGATGTCCGAGCGCCGCTCCACCCGCTAACCCTACCTGTGAGCCGAGCCGCGAATCGGCTCCGACTTCTGCGCCATGCCCAATTTGCACCAAGTTATCGAGCTTTGCCCCTTGTCGAATAGTTGTCATCCCGATCGCAGCACGGTCAACGCCGCAAGAGCAACCGATCTCAACATTATCTTCAATGATTGTCCGCCCAATTTGAGGGATTTTATACCAATTCCCATCAGGGGCAAGGTCAAACCCAAACCCATCGGCTCCGAGAACTGTATTAGGGTAGATGATGCAATTCGCGCCAATTTTAGTACGATCCGCGATCGTACAACTGGTATGGATGACTGTATTTGCCCCAATTTCCACATCGTTGTAAATGGTCACGCGGGAATCGATTATGGTGTTATCGCCAATTTTGACGCGATCGCTAATGACGACATAGGGAGCGATCGTCACGTTTTTGCCCAGTTGGACATCTTCACCCAAAACCGCTGTGGGATGAATACCCACAGGGGGCGCAACTGGTGGATGAAACTTTTCGAGAATTTTGGCAAGGAGAATCTGAGGATAGGCGCTGCGAATACAGGGTAAGGAGGAACTCGTTTGCAGATCGAGGATGACGGCACTGGCTTGAGTCTCCTCCAGTAGGGGAATAAATTTTGCCGTGGGGATAAAGGTCACCTCTCCCGATCGGGCAGATGCGATCTCGGCGACCCCTGTAATGATCGGATCGGTACTATCGGATTCAAAATGGCAATCGGGCAATAGGGCTCTAAACTCGGCTGCCAGTTCAGAGAGTTTCAAACTAATCAGTTGAGTCATGGATCTAGATAAATTTATTCAGCGAGCTTTGATTCTAGTTCGGCAATGCGCTTTTCCAATTTACGAACGGTATGGAGTAGATCGGGAAGCTGACGTTCGGCGATGACAACGCGCTTCCAGCTTTTTTCAGGAACTGTAGGAAACCCGATCATAGAAGCGCCTGCGGGAACATCACTGGTAATGCCCGCTTTACCACCAATAATTGCGCCATCCCCAACATGAACGCGATCGTTGGCTCCCACTTGTCCCGCCATCACCACATGGTGACCGAGGGTGACCCCACCTGCTAAGCCGACCTGTGCCGCAAGAACCGAGTGCGCCCCAACCCTCACCCCGTGAGCGATTTGCACGAAGTTATCCAGCTTTGCCCCTTTATGAATTATGGTCACACCGACGGAGGGGCGATCGACGGCACAAGAACAACCCAGCTCGACATTATCCTCAATGATCACATACCCCGTTTGCGGGATTTTATACCAAGTAGCATCGGGGGAGAGTTCAAACCCAAATCCATCCGCACCAAGTACGGCGTTGGGATGAAAAATACAATTTGCCCCGACCTGAGTGCGATCCCTAATGACACAGTTGGCATGAATGGTCGTGCCTATACCAATCTCGACATCGTTGTAAATGGTGACATGGGGGAAAATTGTGACGTTATCGGCAATTTTGGTGCGATCGCCAATTACGGCATAGGCTCCGATCGCGGCATTCTCTCCCAATTGTACGCCCTCGCCTAAAATGGCAGTGGGATGGATGCCAAGGGGCGCGATGGGTGGTTGATAAAACTTTTCGAGAACCTTAGCAAAGAGAATGCGCGGATTAGTGGTACGAATACAGGGCAAGGTTGACGGTGTTTTTTGATCGAGAATGACCGCACTGGCTTGCGTATCTTTGAGCTTAGAAACAAATTTTGATGAGGACACAAAGGTGATTTCTCCTGCCTGAGCCTTATCGATCGCTGCTACACCTGTAATGATCGGATCGTCACCATCGGACTCAAAGCGACAATCGGGTAAGACGGTGGCTAGCTCTGAAGCGAGTTCGGAGAGTTTGAAAGAAATCATTGGTGTCATGATTTAGATGAATATCAAGAGTAATGGCGATCATCATACCAAACCCCCAACTAAACCCCCAACTAACCCGCCAACTAACCCGCCAACTAAAGACTTTACAAAGCGCCGTCTTTACTTTTGGCTATCCTCAACTTCCTCAATTTGCCAGAGCCAATGTATCAGCTCTAAATTTACCAGTCCTAAATTTACCAGCCCAAAATTTACCAGCCCCAAGTTCCTGCTTCGCCCTTAAAGGGACCCACAATATCGGAGGTAATCCAGCCACCGTAAAAATCGCCTGCTTGCGGTGTGATTAGCTCATCATTGACATAGCAGGCATCCATCAGACTGCCATAGAAACTTAATGAATCTTGAATATCTACAAAATTAGGGGTCGGGTTTGTATATCGCCAAGCCGCATTTTGAATGTATCTATCTGCGATCGCTATATCATAATATTGACTAATCCCCTTCCATTCACACATTGTTCTCCGCGAAGTCTCAATTAAATATTCCATTTGAATATCTGCTAAGGGAATGTAGTAGCAAGGAGGATGACTGGTTTCCAAAACGCGCTTGGCTCGTTGGGTTTTAGCGATGACGATGCCATTGCAAATGATGCGAATATGTTTATTTGTACTTTCGAGAATTGCAGGGCGGGGATAGTCCCATA
Organism: Pseudanabaena sp. UWO310; assembly: GCF_006861605.1. Lineage (NCBI taxonomy): Bacteria > Bacillati > Cyanobacteriota > Cyanophyceae > Pseudanabaenales > Pseudanabaenaceae > Pseudanabaena > Pseudanabaena sp. UWO310. The sequence goes on from NZ_SELU01000008.1 coordinate 66,317, forward strand.
CAGATTCCTGTCCTGCTTGTGGCACAATTCGTTCGGGCATGAGGTTTTCTCTTAAAAAAATTCTTAAAAAAATTAGAGTTGTGGCGTAAAGCGCCACAACTCTAATTTATACCAATTCATTATTTTTGGTTTTGCATAGCTATAGTCACTTAATACCAAATCACAAAATGGCTACGCCATTTTGTGATTTGAAAACCCTTACTGGGTTTGGTTTTCAATTCCCAAAAGTGTAGCCACACTTTTGGGAATTGGTATAAGTCAAGACATTAAACCCAATAGAGAGTTGCGGCGCGAAGCGCCGCTCTCTATTGGGTTTGATTTTTGTCCTAACATAACGTGAGTTCGGGATAATTTGAAACGAGATTTGAGAAAGGGTTTGCGTAGCAAACCCTTTCTCAAATCTCATAAGTAAAAGCCTTGCTAAGCAAGGCTTTTACTTATGGGCTTTTAAGATTTGCCAGCTTAACCCAAACTGACGTTAAGTATGCTGGAAAATTTGCTGAATGGTGGTATGTAGTTTTTTGAGCTTGATTGGTTTAGCCAAATATTCGCTTGCTCCTGCCTTCAGACATCTTTCGCGATCGCCTTCCATCGCTAGAGCGGTGAGCGCAATGATTGGCGTTGCCGCAAATTTGGGATCGTTACGAATCAATTGGATTGCCTCTAGCCCATCCATTCCTGGCATTTGAATATCCATGATGATAATGTCTGGGCAATGTTCTTGAGTCATGGCGACGGCTTCTTTGCCATTTTTAGCGATCGCAAGGCGGTATTTGAGCGCCAATAGGTACGAACTAAAGGTTTGGATATTGGCTTCATTATCTTCCGCCAGTAATACTAGCGGCGCGATCGCGTTTTCACGATTGGGATCCTGTGGCAACGACGCATTTGTCAAGGATGCGTTTGCTTCCAAAGCATCGGACTGATAAATCTCATAGGGTAGCGCCACGGTAAAACGACTGCCCTTGCCAACTTCGCTCTCCACAAAGACCCGACCGCCATGCATTTCGGTAATCTGCTTAACTAGCGCCAGTCCTAACCCAGTACCTTCATAGCGGCGATTGAGACTACTGCTGATCTGCACAAAGGGTTGAAAGAGGCGAGCCAGATCATGGGGAGAGATGCCAATCCCCGTATCCACAATTTGAAAGAGAATCATCGGCGCATTCATTTCTCTGACACTCTGGGGAATTGTCGCCGCTCCCTGCCATCGCTCGCCCTGCCCAAAGGCAACAAGCAAACTAATCGTGCCTTCATTGGGAGTAAATTTAACTGCATTGGTGAGCAGATTAATCAGTACCTGTTTGATCCGCCGCTGTTCGACATTGATATTATGGATATTTTCAGGAATTTCACTAAAAACACGAACTCGCTTATGGTTTGCCTGCTGTCTGATAAAAACAAGACTGGACTCACAGAGATTGCGAACTGATACTGGTTCGATATGGATTTCCATCATCCCCGATGAGATTTTTGATAGATCGAGAATGTCATTAATGAGGGAAAGGAGATGTTCGCCACTTGAGGCGACCGTATTGATCGCCTTGACTTGCTTTTCGTTCATTAAACCAAAGACCTGCTCTCCCAAAGCTTCGGACAGTCCCAAAATAGAATTTAGCGGCGTGCGGAGTTCGTGGCTCATATTGGCAAGAAACTCGTCCTTCATTTTGGTGGCGCGGAGGAGTTCTTCATTGGCTTTGCGTATTTGTGCTTCAGTTTGCTTGCGAATCAACAGTTCGGTCTGAATCTGTTCGTATAGATGAGCCTGTTGAATGGCGATCGCCACTTGATTGGCGATTTGTTCTAACAAGTCGATTTCCCATTCTTGCCATACATAGGGGCGATCGTTTTGGTACATGCCCAACAGCCCCCAGAGATTGCCACTGACAAAGATGGGCACGATCGCATAAGCTCTGGCTTGAAACTGCTCCAGCAGCTCGATATGACAAGGTTGTAAACCCTCTTCATAAATATCCGTGACGATCATGTTTTCATAATTGGCAAATCGACCGCCTTGGGTCTCTTGGAGATAAGTATCTTCCCAAACCTTATGCAAGTTATCATCGACCAGTTTTACCCAGCCATCGGCAACGGATTCGACGATGAATTCGCCATTCCAATCAGGTTGGAAGCGATAAATGGCAACCCGATCAAGATCGAAGGCTAGCCTCAACTCCTGTACGGCAATATTGAGAATATTAAGGACATTTAGGGGTTGGCGAATTGCTTGGGTAATATGGAGGAGGACTTGTTTTTGCAAAGCCTGCTGCTTCAAACGCAACTCGGCTTCTTTGCGATCGCTAATATCTTGTCTGACGCTCAAAGTACCGATCGGTTGATCGCTATCATCCTTGAGCACTGTCATTGCCATAGACACAGGAAAGCGGGAACCATCTTTCCGAATATCGATCCATTCTTCGTCAATCAAGCCTTGCATCGCCATCGATATTAACGCCGTAAAGCCCGTACCAATATCTTGCCCCAAGACAGCGGTAGCCTTATTCGCTTTCGCAAGTATTTCTTCGTGGTCGTGAAATATTTCGGGAGTAACCAGACCAACTACTTCTTCCATGCGGTAACCAAACATTTTCTCAGCACCAGCATTAAAGGTCTGGATAATGCCGTTTAAATCCGTGGAAATAATCGCATAGTCAGTGCCATCGAGAATAGCGCGTTGTAATTTGTTAACCTGTGATAGCTCTTGCGTTCTCTCTTTGACCTTGATCTCTAGGGATTGGTTGAGTTGTTGCAGCGCTTGCTCCGCTAGTTTGCGATCGCTAATATTGCGAATAATCCAACAGAGCTGAAGCTCTTTATCGGCAGGATTAATATTTTTAGTAGCCGTAATTTCCGCAGGGAAAGGATGAGACTGAAGGGATTCCATCGTGATTTCCCAAGTCGTTTTCTCATAGTCTCGGGATACTAAATAACTGAGTTGACTATAGAAAAATTCTCTTTGGATAATAAATTCATCTAAAAAGCTGCCTAAAATATCACTGTAATGAATCTCCAACAGCTCTAAAATAACTTGATTTGCTTCGAGAATCTGTCCCGACTTATCGGTCACAAGGTAGCCATCGGGTGCAACGTCAAATAAGTTCTGATAACGGATCTGGGCATACTCTAGCTGGCGGTGCTGGGAGATCAAGTCCTCCGTCGTGACCCGCAACTCCTCGATCGTGCATTGCAACTCCTCACTGGTGACCTCTAGTAATCTATTGCGCTCCTCTAGCTCAACTTGCTGTGTTAGAAGTAGCGCTTCAAATCGTTTGCGTTCTGTCAACTCATTTTGGACTTGTTGATAGGTGATCGCCTGTTGAATGGCAATCTCTAAATGGATGGACAACTGTTGTACTAATTGAATATCGGACTCTTCCCAAATCCTTGGAGCCCCACATTGGTGCACCACTAACAATCCCCATAAAGTTCGTTCTTTTAGTTTCGATAACAGAATTGGTACTACCAAATTAGCCCTTACTTGAAATCTTTCCAGCAATTGGATATGGCAATCGGTTAAGTTTGCTTCATAAATATCACTAGCCGCGAAAATCTTGCCCTTGCAATAGTCACCACCGAGATTTTTCTGAAAGCAAGTATCGGCAATTCTCACATCCAAGCTCGATCGCCAAGGGGCAACCACATCTTCCGCAACTACGACCCCACCCATATCGGGTTGAAATTTATAGACAACTACCCGATCTGCTCCTAAAAATTGACGCACTTCTCGCACAATGGTGCTAGAAATATCATCTAAATTTAGGAATTCGCGAACCCGCAGAGCAATTTCGGCAATCAGTCCCTGCTGTTTTTGCGATCGCTGCAACCGACGACTCAGGACAGTTTGCCTCAATACTTGCTTAATTACTATGGCGAGAGATTTGGCGGTTAATTCCCCCTTAAGCAAATAGTCAGATGCCCCCAACTTCATGGCTCTTACGGCCAGTTTTTCATCCCCCTGTCCCGTCAAAATGATCGCAGGTGTTTTTTCACCTGTCTCCTCTTGATGGATGATTTCGAGAAACTCCAAGCCATCCCCATCAGGAAGCCTGATATCAATGAGCATAATATCTGGCTTTTGCGATCGCCAAAAATTGAGTCCTTCCTCTAGGCTTTCTGCCTCGATACAATTACAAAGAAGCTCTGAGTCTAATTGTAGATAGCGCAGATAAGTAGCACGATCGCTTTCAGAATCATCGACTATCAAAACATTTACAGCAGGCGGTGATACTTGATAAGTCATTACAAGATTTCTATCTACTCTATCCTTTCAACATATTACAATACTGCCCATTCTTTGGGGAAATGGTATTAGGTGAAGGGGCTATATCCCTGATCCCCCTGAACTTTGGGAGAGAGAAATTATATTTTACTGATTCGGAATAGGATGACTTATTTATTTGTATTTAATTGGTATTTAATTGGTATTTAAGTAGTTTAGAGCATGATTAAAAACCAAAATCTAAAGCGCGTAACGCCCACCTAGCAGGCGGTATGCTCTTCTAGATTTTAAGTTTACTTATGCTTAGCTAACTATACTAATGCCAATTCACAAAAGTGTGACCACACTTTTGTGAATTAAAAACCAAACCCAATAAGGGTTTTCAAAGCTGAAAATGGCTACACCATTTTCAGCCTTGGTATTATTTGGAGAATGTGTCATGGCAACGTAACGCATTAATTAGGTAATATTTAGGGAATTATTCTAAAAGCTGGGTCGTAGCTTTTAGAATGGGATTTTAATTATGCTGAAGTACTTAAAAGACGATAAAGTGCGAAACTTATCCTTGGTGAATTGCAAATATTTGAGCTACGAGTTTGAAACAACGATCTTCGGGAAAATCTTCAAAGCCGTCTTCTTATTGGCAGATGAGGGACTACGTCTACCCACAGCGTTTTCTGATTGCTAAAGCATTTTTATGTACCCTAGTCTTTATCGGCACAATGCCCCTCCTTGCCGAGCTCCTAGGACGTGTCGCCCAAGCACTAGGGAAAGGAGATGTGAATGCGATTATCCAGATCGCTATTTTCGCGGTAATTATGTTTGTCTTCAGAGGATTGGGGCAGTATGGTCAGGATGCGATGATGGCGCAAGCCGCCCTAAATGCCGCGAGGGATTTGCGCGTGGATGTATATGCCCACCTGCAAACCCTCGATCTAGATTATTTTGCGGAATCACGCACAGGTGATTTATCCTATCGCCTAACTGAAGATGTCGATCGCATTGGCGAAGTTATTAGTAAGTTTTTTCATCAGTTCATTCCGTCCGTACTGCAATTGATTTTTGTACTGGCGTACATGATCTATTTGAATTGGATTTTAACTCTCACGACCCTTGCCGTTGCCCCCTTAATTGCCATCTTAATCGCATGGTTTGGCGATCGCATGTTGAGCCTCAGTCGCCGCAGCCAAGATCAAGTGTCGAACCTCGCCGCCCTATTGTCGGAAATCTTTAGTGGAATTCGCCTCGTCCGCGCCTTTGCCACCGAGTCTTACGAAATTGATCGGTTTAAACAGGAGGCTGAACAAAACAGCCGTCGCAAATATGCCGCCGATCGCGTCAGAGCCATTCAATACCCCGTCGTTGGATTTTTAGAAGCCGTAGGAATTTGCTTCCTGTTTTTGTTAGGAGGTTGGCTAATTTCTAATAATTGGCTGCGACCAGAACAGTTTGTTGCCTTTGGTGCGGGTGTCGCGCTCTTGATTGATCCCATTTCCAATACCACCAATAGTTATAACGAAATCAAGCAAGCGGAAGCTTCCGTCGATCGCATTTTCGAGATTTTTAAAATTCAACCCATCGTTACCGAAAAGCCCAATGCGATCGTTCTTCCTGAAATCACGGGCAAGGTTGAATATGTGCAGGTGGGATTCCATTACCAGAGCGATCGTCCCGTTCTTACCGATATCAATTTGGTCGCCAATCAGGGTGAAGCGATCGCCCTCGTCGGAGCATCAGGCGCAGGTAAGTCCACCATGATGAATCTCTTAATGCGCTTCTATGATGTGAATTCGGGAAAGATTTTGATCGATGGCTACGACCTCCGCGACATCCAAATCAGAAGCCTGCGCCAACAAATCGCCCTAGTTCCCCAAGAAAATATCCTCTTCTCAGGAACCGTGGCTTCTAATATTGCGTTTGGACAAAAGGATTACGATACCCAAGCCGTAGAAAGTGCCGCCAGAATTGCCAATGCCCATAATTTCATTATGGAACTTTCTCAAGGTTACGACACATGGGTCGGCGAACGTGGCGTAAATTTATCTGGCGGTCAACGCCAGCGCATTTCTATCGCTCGCGCCGTTCTCCATAATCCCAAAATCCTCATTCTCGATGAAGCAACCTCGGCTCTTGATGCGGAGTCAGAGAGTCTCGTCCAAGAAGCCTTACAGAGGCTAATGCAAGGTAGAACAACCTTCATCATCGCGCACCGTTTGGCAACAATTAGAAATAGCGATCGCATTATCGTTTTAGAACAAGGTCACATCATCGAATCGGGAACCCATGACGAACTGCTCCAAAAGGCAGGACGTTACGCCCAGCTACATTCTCGTCAGTTTGATGCCATTGGCTAAAAGCTCAAGGTATAATTTGTAGCGAACGCTGTGCGTTCGCTACAGGGTTTGATTTTGGATTTTAAGTAGCTAGGTATAAGTAAACTTAAAACCTAGAAGAGCATACCGCCCGCGCAGCGGGCGGTATGCTCTCTGGTTTTGGTTTTTAATTATGCTGAACTACTTAATTATGCTCAGCTACTTATCGCTCGTAAAATATTTAAATAGCCTTTTTAGAATGTCTCAAAGCTCAAACCTAACTAATTTAACAACCCTTCTAGAACGTGGGGTTGTCGAAATATTCCCAGATAGCGAAACTGACAATTTAGGCGATCGCATTCAAAGGAGCGATCGCCCCCTGCGTATCAAACTCGGCATCGATCCCACCCGCCCCGACTTACATTTAGGGCATACGGTCGCTTTGCGAAAACTCCGCCAATTCCAAGATGCAGGACATAAAGCTGTATTAATCATCGGCGACTTTACAGCGCAGATCGGCGATCCGACGGGACGCTCGGAAGCCAGACCGAGACTCACTCCTGAAGAAGTGGCGTACAATGCCGAAACCTACTTAGAGCAGGCTAAGAAAATTCTTGATTTTTCTAGCGATCGCTTTGAGTTGCGCCGTAACGGGGAATGGCTCAACCAACTGGACTTACAGCAAATCATCACCCTGCAAGCCAGTATGACCGTGGGGCAAATGCTGGCGAAGGAAGGCTTTAGCGATCGCTATGAAAAGGGTACACCGATCTATTTGCATGAATTTCTCTATCCCCTGTTACAGGGCTACGACTCTGTGGCGATCGATGCCGATGTAGAGTTAGGCGGAACCGATCAAAAATTTAATATTCTCGTCGGTCGGGATCTACAACTAAAAGATAAAAATCGACAGGGGCAATCAGCCCAATTTGGTCTATTGCTGCCTTTGTTAGTAGGCTTAGATGGCGTACAAAAGATGTCTAAGTCCCTCGGCAACTACGTCGGACTCACCGACGAGCCATTGAGTATGTATTCCAAACTCGAAAAAGTCCCCGATGCCTTAGTTGACAAATATTTTGAGCTACTGACAGATATCGATCTAGCCACGCTACCCCAAAATCCTCGCGAAAAGCAAAAACAACTAGCTTTAGCGATCGTCGGTCAATACCACAGTCCAGAAGCTGCCCTTCAAGCCCAACAGGATGCCGAACAAATTGTCCTCGCAGGGAATACCACCGATCTAGGCGATATCCCCGAATTCGACCTCTCCCAAATTAATTTCCCTGCTCCCTTACGCTATTTAGTCAAGGCGGCGGGACTTTGCAAAAGCAATAGCGAAGCCCAAAGCCAGATCGAAAATGGCGCGGTTAAACTAGATGGCGAGAAATTAGGCGATCACACCTTTGCTGAAGCGAGTGAGTTATCGGGAAAGGTATTGCAAGTCGGGAAGAAAAAGTTTTTACGATTGCTGTAATCTTTTGATTCGATCTAGTTTGGACATAAACCCCAAAAGAGAGTTGCCGCGCTCCGCACGGCAACTCTCTTTTGGGGTTTTAAAATTATCCCGAACTCACGTTATACCAATTCACGAAAGTGTGACAACACTTTTGTGAATCAAAAACCAAACCCAGTAAGGGTTTTCAAAGCTCAAAATGGCGTAGCCATTTTGAGCTTTGGTATTACCTAGCTCGGAGAAAGGCGCTAATTGCCATAAAAACCTTATTATTGAGAAGCTCGGCACGCTTCTTTCTGCTCGTATCATCATTACCCTGAAGTGAATCGATGATGGCATTAAAATCTTGAATAGCTTGATTAAAAGCCGCTTGATTAACAGTAATAGTTGATTTGCTTATCGATACTTTGCCGTCACTAGCGATCGATATATCACCATTGGTTAACGCAGGACTTAACGCTGAAATGAGATCGTTTACCAAGGTACTTGACACGCCAGCATCAAATCCTGAGTTTTGCAAAGATAGGATTAACCCCTGTTTACCCAGTTCGATGGTAGCTGGGTCTATCTTTGCAGGAACAAGACTAATTATTTGAGGGATGATATCAGAAACGTTAATGGTTAAGAGATTTGTACTGGAGTTTTCCGAACCAATCGGGGAGTTAGAGGTTGGCGTTACCACCACAGGAGCAGGTCCCGCTTGTACAGGCATCGGGACGCTCAAGCAAAGTATGGAGACCCAGAGAACGAATAATGTCTTTTTCATGGCAAGCTACCTAGCTTATTTAAACTTTAAAAATGCGGTTGATTGGAGCGATCGCTAGCCTTTTTTAGAGCAGTTGATATTGTAAAAAACTTCGCCATCAACTGCTCTAGACATTATATGACTTAGATAAATTTATCTGCGCCCAAGGTAATTAAACCCGTAGGTAATGCCCAAAATAAGCTGAGTACCAGCATTACTATTATTGGTAACATCCGAGTAGGTCAAGTTGATATTGAGCGGTAAAGTGCGATCGGGAAGAAAGCCCACAGCGAAGTTCAGTCCTTGCCCCGACCAAGCCGAACTCACAGCCCATTGGGGATCTAATAGATAGCCAATGCTGCCAAATACGCCGACACCACCATTGCTATCAGATTTACGATAGGTTCCACCACCCACACCAGCAGAAATAACCAAAGGCTTAGGGTTATCTTTGCTTGAAGGATCGGTCAACCGCGATAATGTCGCCACCCCATAGACGGAGGATGGCGTTCCTCCTGCATTAACTCCATAGTTAGCAAAGTTCGTCCAACCCACAGCAACGCCTACTTGGTTCTCAGCATCACCATAAATTATTTTATGTACCTTAAGGTCAAAGGAACCATTAGAAGCAAAGCGGCGAATACTGTTGATATTGAAGACTCCTTCAACCGCAAAGTATTTATTCGCATCACCTATACCCGTCGCTAGAGCAATACTTCCATCCACGGAATCCCGTAGCTTTCCAGCCGTAGCTCCAAAAAGACCAACAAAAGCATCTCCCGTCTCTAGCCCAAATCCACTGGGCGTTCCTGCGTTTAAGCCGGGATAGTAGGAGGGCTTGATCGAGAGAGGCTCAATCTTAATAAAGGGAGAATTAGATGTTGGCTCTGTTTGAGCGATTTTATTCTGGACAGCTTCTACTAGATTGCTATCTGGTTTAGTAGAGATTTTAATAGAGGGGCTGGGCTTATAGGCAATTGTGGGTTGCTGAAGATCCTTCGCGGTAAAGGGCAACCTGTTTTGAAGAACGGGAGGATTCGTTACTTTATTTTTGGGGTTAGTTGTCTTAGTTACCTTGTTTTGGGCAACATTTTTGACTGTAACATTCTTGACGGTGGGAACTGTGACCGTTGGAGCGCTTTTAGTAGAATTTTTTAGATCCGAAGAGGATGTTTTTTTGGGGCTATTTTTGGGGTTAGCTTCTGTCTGGGCAGATATCTCACCAATGGAAATCATCCCTAGATTAACCACTGCAACGGTAGATACTAGTAGCAATCTCTTTGTAGAGAATTTTATAGAACATTTTGTAGAGCATTTCTGTAGCATTTATATTCCTCACCCACGATCTAACTTTGCTGAATCTATCGAAATCGTGCAATCTTAGGCTCAATATATTCAAAACAGCAAGAGAGGCGATCGCTTCTCACTCAAACAACACAAAAATGCAATACTCTTTTAAGATCTTCGCACGATTTCTCTTACGACGAAGAAACAAGATTATACATTATTTATGCCGTATCATGCGGTTAAAGATCGGTTTTTATTAGCTGACTATTAGCAGGTTAGGTCAATAAGTCTTGAAATCGAACAGTCATTTTACAAAATTATTGCGAATTAAATTAAATGCGGTTCTAAAAGCCCAGCCCAGCCTATTGCCCAAAGGGGCAGCTTGTCTGCTTGCGGTTTCAGGGGGGCAGGACTCCCTATGCTTAGCCAAAATCTTCCAGATGCAACGGAGCAAATTTAATTGGGGTTTGACGATCGCCCATTGCGATCATCAATGGCGGCATGACTCAAGGGCGAATGCGGAACATGTCGAAAAAATAGCGAAGGAATGGGGGATCAGCTTTTGTTTGAGAACTGCGACAGGATCGCTAACGAGCGAAGCTAGTGCGAGGGAATGGCGCTATGAAATGCTGGTAGATATGGCAAGGGAAAGTAAAAGCGCCTATGTCGTCACGGGACATACCCGCAGCGATCGCGTGGAGACCTTACTCTATAACTTGATGCGCGGTAGCGGAGCCGATGGCTTAGCTTCATTAACTTGGCAGCGATCGCTAACCCCTGAGATTAATTTAGTGCGTCCGTTATTACAGGTCAGTCGTCATGAGACTGCGGCTTTCTGTCAAGAAAACAACATTGTAGTTTGGGAAGATAGTACCAATCAAAATCTCGATTACCGTCGCAATCGTCTGCGCTTAGAAACTATTCCCTATCTCCAAACTCATTTTAATCCCCAGCTAGAAAATGCGATCGCCCAGACCTCAGAGCTTTTGCAAGCGGATGTAATCTATTTAGAGGAAAAGGCGCAACATTTTTTTGTGGAAAATGTTTCCGTAATTTGGGATGCAACTGCACCTCGGCTGCACCGCCAACACTTGCAGCAGCAACCTTTAGCTTTACAAAGAAGAATTGCCAGACAGTTTCTATCCAGATATTTAATCCATCAAGTAAATTTTGAAGATATCGAGCGATTTTTAAATTTATTAACCGCTCAAAACCGATCGCAAAGCGCTCCTTTTAAAGGGCAGATTTTTGCCCTAGTCGATCATCCTTGGATTGTCCTCCAGCATCAGTAATAAGTTCGGCATAAAAAAACAAAACCAGAGAGCGTACCGCCCGCTACGCGGGCGGTACGCTCTTCTAGGTTTTAAGTTTTTAGCTACTTAATGCCAAAGTTCAAAATGGCAACGCCATTTTGAACTTTGATACTACTTTCCACCAAGGGCGATCAGCGCAAAAAAACTACCACTATTCCAGAGACAATGTAATAGCATGGAAGATAGGAGGTTTTTGGATCGCCAATAGACAAAACCCATCACCATACCGAGCACGCTGAGGGGAATGATATCGGCAATGTTTAAATGAGCCAAGGCAAAGAAAAACCCACTCAGGGCGATCGCTCCCCACACTGGCAAAGATTTGGTAAGCGAATGTAGTAAAAATCCCCGAAACAGGTATTCCTCAAAGAAAGGTGCGGCGATCGCTAAAGTCGTCCAGAGCAGAAATTTCGGTAGATTATCTTGACTATCGGTCAAGATTGGTAATAGGGGATTACCACCACCCTGTCCTTGGAGAAATTTTTGGCTGATTACCGATACGATCAAAACCAACGGAACTGCGGCAAAATACCCGCCAATTCCCCATGCTAGCCACTTTAGGGAAGTAAATTTGATGCGAAACCAACCTTCTGGCAAGGGACGATAGGGGGCAAGGCTAGCTTGCAGAATCGGTAACATAGGAATTACGGAAAGGACATAAGGAATAAGTACGAGTAATGCTTGAACGGTGAAATCTTCCTTAGCCCTTGTGGAAATATCTAGGAATTCAAAGATTAAGGGCAACACAAATTGCGTCATCAAACAAAATGCGGTAAACCACAAAACCATTACTTCCCAAGTGGTTTTTATACCCCAAGGAACTTCCCAACTAATTTGAGAGTGTTTGATTGGAGAATGACGGTCAAAGGGAGAAGACTTGCGAAAGAAGATCCATTGAATTAATAGGGCGAGCCAAAGTAGAACCCCGACACCACCGCCAATCACAGGAATAGAATTGATGATGGCTAGTCGATTAATCGCTAAGGTAACTTCTATACGCGCCTGTTGCTCTAGTTCAGAGATCTTTTCACTCCTTTGCTGAGCTTGATAGAGCTTTGTCAAAGCCTGTTTGCGATACCAACCGTCAAGGGTGCGTCGAATCTGCGTTTCGGCATTGGGGAATAGCGCTACGGGTTCCGACCATAGCCCTTTCAGGATTTGAGCAGTTAATCCATAACTGGTCATGGACTGTTCTTCTAATTTGGTGACGTTCTCCCATGTGGCGATCGCCCCTTTAATATCCCCAGTTTGAATTTGGAGCAGCCCTGTGCGATCGCTAATTTCACTGATACTTTCTATTTTCTTTTGTTTCTGTTTAGAGAGTGTCTGCCGCTCATAGCTATCTAGATCTCCATTTCGAGCTTGGCGATCGAGACGGATGAGATTATCTTTAGCATCACTGAGAACTTCTTGATAACTACTGAGAGCTTGTGTATATAAATCCTGAGAAGTTCCATCACCAACAAGAATTTGAAATATGTCATCGGCAGAGCTATTGGGCGACTGCTCGGATACTTGTGTGGCTTGTAAAATCAAATCATTTTGGAGCAAATCTAATTTTGTCTGCTCCTGAGGATTATTCCAGCTTGCTTGTAAAGTGAAGATAATAAATAAAATAGACAATAAGCTGAGAACACTTAGCAGTAATGATTTAACATCCAAAGATTTTTCATTCAAAGGCTTAGAATCCATTCTTTTATTTCAGGGGTTAGGGCTGGGTGAAGCACCGCCCATCCTATCATTTTGCTCCAGTAAATCGCAAACCCGCAATACCTATCACGATCGCCCCAATGCAGATAAATCTGGACAAATCTCGCGACTCACCGAGAAATATAGAACCGACTAGCGCCGTCCCCACGACACCGATACCCGTCCAGACAGCATAGGCTGTGCCCACGGGTAAGGTTTTTAGGCTTTGGGCGAGGAGGATCAGACTGGTGGTAATGGCGGCGATCGTTAGCAGGCTGGGTAATGGTTTGCTAAAACCATCGGTATATTTCAAGCTACTCGCCCAGACAACTTCCAATAGCCCCGCAATAATTAAATTAATCCAATCCATTATGTTTTTTATAGCTATATTCACTTAAGTCAGGACATCAAACCCAATAGAGAGTTGCGGCGCGAAGCGCCGCAACTCTCTATTGGGTTTGATTTTTGTCGTAACATTACTGACTATAGCTATATATACTCCTTTTTCGTCTAAGAAACCATTTAAGAATTGGATAGATCCCCCCCAGCCCCCCTTAATACCAAATCACAAAATGACGTAGCCATTTTGTGATTTTAAAACACTTTCTGGGTTTGGTTTTTAATTCCCAAAAGTGTAGCCACACTTTTGGGAATTGGTATAAAAAGGGGGGAGAATTAAATTCTTCCCCCTTTTTAAGGGGGATTGAGGGGGATCTCTTAGAGTTTTTGACCGCAGAAAGTAATTCTTAAATGGTTTCTAATATAGCAACGTAAGGTTGGCTTAGGACATAAACCTCCAAAGATGAATGGCGGCGCTTCGCGCCGCCATTCATGATACCAGTCAGGTAATGATGGGCGACGCTTTGCGCCGCCCATCATTACCCATTAAATATTTTTTGCCGCTGCCGAAGTTCGCAAGGATAGGGAACTTAAAACTACGCTGACAGAACTAAGCGCCATGGCTAATCCTGCGATCGTCGGATTGAGAGAAATCCCTAAACTAGGGTAGAGAATCCCCGCGGCAATAGGGATCGCTAAAGTATTGTAGGCAAAGGCCCAGAATAAATTTTGGCGAATTTTACTGAAGGTAGCGCGGCTGAGTTGGATCGCAGGCACAACATCGCTAATATCATGGCGCATTAACACAATATCCGCCGTTTCCATCGCCACATCCGTTCCCGAACTGAGGGCAATACCCACGGTGGCACTTGCAAGGGCTGGCGCATCGTTAACGCCATCCCCAATCATTGCCACCCGATTTCCCTCGGATAATAGTTTCCTAATGGCTGCGGCCTTGCCATCGGGCTTGACATCCGCGATCGCCCGTTCGGGAGGAATGCCCAACTGATGGGCGATCGCGATCGCCGTTTCTTGCCGATCGCCCGTAAGCATCCACACTGGCAGCCCCATCGCTTCGATTTGACGAACGACATTAATGGCATCAGGTTTGAGGCGATCGCGCAGGGCGATAATACCCGATAGTCTGGCATCTACGGCTACAAAAACGGGGGTTTTACCCGCCTCGGCAAATTGCCGCGATCGCTCTAACATCTCGCGGGAAATTTCTACTTGGCGAGTAGACAACCATGCACTATTCCCCACTAGAATCTCTTCACCCGTCACCAGTTGGGATTCCACGCCGCATCCTGCCACAATTTGCGAGGATTGGGTGGGTAATAGGTCGATGTTTAAGGATTCGGCTCTGGAGATCGTTGCTGCACCGAGAATGTGGTTTGCGCCAACTTCCGCACTTGCCGTAATTTGCAGCAGTCGTAATACTGGGGCTGGAACTTGGCGATCGGCGCGTTCAGTTAGATCTTGTAGATCTTGAAATAGATCTTGGAAGTTAGTTTGATCAATGACTTGGCGATCGCGATCCATCGCAAGGGTAACCACATCAGTGACTTCAGGTTTACCCTCAGTCAAGGTACCTGTTTTATCAAAAACTACCGCCGATAGCCGATCGATCTTTTCTAAGCTTGCGCCACCCTTAATGAGAATCCCTTTTTCCGCCCCCAGCCCTGTGCCGACCATAATCGCGGTGGGCGTTGCCAGTCCCAAGGCGCAGGGACAAGCCACCACCAAAACAGCGATCGCTAAACGCAGGCTAAATACAATTTCAGCATGGAGAATCCCATACCAAGTTAGAAATGTTAGAGCTGCGATCGCCATGACCGAGTAGGCAAAATATCCTGCCACGCGATCGGCTAGGTATTGAATGGGGGCTTTGCTTGCCTGTGCTGCTTCCACCAAGGATACGATTTTTGCCAACGTCGTTTCCGAACCAATCTGGAAAACCCGAACTGTAATGGCTCCTGTCAAATTTAACGTCGCTCCCGTAACTCTTGCTCCTAATTGCTTGGTGACAGGCATTGACTCGCCTGTAAGCATCGACTCATCAATACTCGAACTCCCGCCAACGATTTCCCCATCGATGGGAATTTTTTCTCCAGGCAAAACCACGATCCGATCGCCTACTTGCAAGTCTTCCACTGCTACCGAGACCTGCAATTCTCCATCAGCACCTTGCACTAACAATCTGGCGCTAGGAGGCTGCAACTCCATCAAGGCGCGGATAGCGTTGGAGGCTTTTCCCTTCGATCTCTCTAATAGGGCCTGTCCTAACAACACAAATCCCAACAACATTACAGGCTCTTCAAAAAAACACTGCCAATGGAGTTGTGGAACCCATAAAGCGATCGTGCTTGCCAAATAAGCCGCAACCGTTCCTAACCCTACTAAGGAGTTCATATTTGGCGCTCGATACCACAAAGATCTCAAGCCATCCCACCAAATTGGGCGACCAATCCAGCCTAGCGCTACCGTGGAGACAATCCAATGAACGTACATATTCCCCAACAGAGGTACATCCATTACGCCGATTAAACCCAAATGTCCCACGATCGCTAAAATTACTAACGATGCAGGAATTGCGATTTCCTTAGTAATCCCCAACCAAGAATTTACAGTCGGGTTTGGCGGTAATGCTTTGCCTGTCAATGGGCGATCGCGTTTATCAATAAATTCCGCTGCAAAACCTGCTTTAGCGATCGCCTCAATTAACTGCGGGGCTAGGTTCTGGGGCGATTCCTCTGTGCCATAAACTACGGTGGCTCTCTCCGTCAACAAATTGACGTTCGCCGCCTTGACCCCTTCACAGGCGAGCAGACGTTTTTCTACCGTTGCTACGCAACCTGCACATTTCATACCCGCGATCGCCAAGGCTAAGGAGCTAGATCGGGTTGTAGGTGGTGCTATGGGGGATATTGATGTTATTGATTGAGTCTCTGCCACAAACCTAATACCCAAAAACGATAATCTAAATTTAGAAAGCTCTTTAAGATTCCTACTTTAACCTAAGTTGCGACTCGCTCTGAAAACCTCTATCACAGCGATCGCGATCGTTCTGGATATTGTCGCGATCGCTTGTCAAACTAATATTGCCCCTAGTAGAGTCAGCAATGATATTAAAAGATATTAAAAGCTATGAGATAATTTCAGCATTCTTACCTAGGGGTAAATTTTAGGGAACTCTTCAGGGCTTTTGGATAGTTGACTAGCGCCAGAACTATAGCAATCATATTTTCTAAATTCTTGAAGCTCAAACCTCTCTTCAATGAGTTTATACTCCTCGGCAGATCCACAACCGCCAGCACCTATTCCTTTGTCAACTCCCCTATGAGTAATGTTCTTGCGAGCTTTTAATCCATAATAAAATTTCCAGTTTTATCTATGGATAGATTTTAGGGAATTCTTCAGGACTTTTAGGGGGTGCGTTACCAGAATTAGGATATTTCCTATATTCTTGGAGTTCAAATCGATCTTCAATGAGCTTATATTCCTGAGCATTACCCCAACCTCCAGATCCAACTGCTTTAAACTGAACTCTAAGTGTATTGTCTTCTGGGAAAAATTGATTAACACCCCAAATCGTTAATTTTTCTTCCATTGTTTTGTCAACTACAGGTGAGATTAATGTGTAAAAAGGGATCGGCTTAGCATTTTGCGCTGAAAATTCTTCAGAATATAAAATGTACTGAGTTAAAAAATTGTATGTACGTGTATCACAAATTATTTCAACTAAATATTTTTGTGGAGCAATCTCATAGGCTCTTACTATATTGAGATCCCATGTAATAATGCGACCTTCATATGACTCGGAGCAAACTGCAAACTGATTCTTTAAAGTAGGTAAAAATTTTAAAAATCGCTTGCTCGCTTGCTCGTTTTCTTGATCGTCAGGAGACAATATTGTTTTTCTATAGTTTGGTACAACTTTTTCATTAAATAGATATACTTGAATCGGATCTTCAGCAATAGTTTTGCTTGAATATCGATCTTTGATATCATTGATATCGAGAAAAAATATATGTTGGTGACCAGCCCCAATAGACCATGGTCTACCCAGCGTATATAAAACATCTTGTTTGCGAAACTTGTACGATCGGTCAAACCAAGAGATTGAAGGGTTCTCATCAATTATTGTTTTATGGGAAACTTTATCTTCTGTGAAGAAAATCATTGATTGAGGCTGATTGTTTGTCTCATCGCCACAAACATAGATACGATATTTTTTGGTTTTCGCATATGCAAGAATATCTCCAGACCCCGCACAGGTTCCATCTTTACCAAGTTTAGTAGTGCTTCCAATACGGGTTAATGCTGGTAATAGTTTAGGAGGTTCTTCTTTCTTTGTGAGATTTTCAAAAGTGCTTTTTGTAAGTGTGGATATAGAGATATAAGAGGTAAAAACTGCTATCAATAAAACATAAAGTCCGTTTATCATAAAGTTATCTATTAACAGTTAAACCTGCAAGTCCGTTATGATATTTTGTCCTTTCTGACAACGAGTCAGTCAGTGGATGGATAAATTTTAGGAAACTCCTCAGGGGTTCTACGGCGTGCGGTAGCAGTAGAAGGATATCGCCTATATTCTTGGAGTTCAAAACGATCTTCAATGAGTTTATGCTCTTGAGCAGTACCATAACCACCCGCACCAGATTCTATGTTATAAAGTCTAACTGTATTATCTTCAGGGAAAAAATTAGCGCCGCCTCTGGCTCTAAGGCTTAACGTTTCTCCCATTGTTTTGTCAGTCTCAGGCGAAATTAATGTGTGAAAGGGAATTATTTTTGCTTTTGGTTCTAAAGAATCTTCGGAATATAGGATGTATTGTATTAAATCGTTAGTATCAGAACGTGTGTATACATCACAAGCTAATTCAATTAAATATTTTTGCGGCTCTATTTCATAAGCGATTACTCTATCAGGCTTAGAACTAAAACTATATCCACTATAGGATTTATTTGTCGAAAACGGCTCGGAACAAATTACAAATTGCTTGTTTAATACTGGAAAGAATTTTAGGAACCGATCTTTAGCCCGATCATCAAACGGTAATACTGTCTTCCTGTAATTAGGCACAACCATTTCATTGAATAGATAGAGTTGGATTGGCTCCTTATTTAATTCTGTAGACGAATTAAAGTCTTTTGTAATGCGAAAGAAAAAAATGCGTGGCTGATTAAGATATATAGTCGAATTTGGTCTATCAAGCTGATAATAAGGCTCTTGTTTAAATGCATAAGATCGATTCCACCATGTGATTGAAGGATTTTGATCTATTACAGTTTTCTGAGGATTTTTATCTCGCGTGAATAAAACCATTGATTTAGGCTGATTGATCCCTTCGTCTCCACAAACATAGATGAGGTATTTTGCAGTTCTTGCATATGCGAGTATGTCGCCATAATCGCTACAGGTTTGATCTTCTCCTAATAGAGCCGTACTTCCTATCTGAGGTATATCTGGCAAAAAATCACGACGTTCTTTTTTTTGCAATAATTCTCCATAGTCTTTCGTCTTTGTTGGCATTTCAACAAGCATTTTTGACGATGTGTCATTTCCAGATTTATGCGCTTCTTTACAACCAAACAAAAAAATATATGGAGTTAAGAATATCAATAAAACATAAAATTTGTAGGTCATAAATTGATTGACTAACCTCTTAACCCTGCAAGTTTATTATAAATTTCTATTCTTTGCTGTAACGAAGGTGTACCATTATTTATAACATTGGTTATATATGTAACCTTTTCGACTGGAGTAAGTTCTGTGGAATCGGCGATTTGTCCAAATGTAGTATAAGCACCCTTCGTATCTGCTCTAATAATGCCGCTTTTATATGATGATGTCCAATACCAAATTGCAGATAGTACGGCTAGTCTATCGGTTTCTAATTGACTTGGATCTTTAATGAAGGCATCACCTAAATTTAGGAATATACCAAATTTTCGGTAGGAATCCTCGTTGGTTAGCTGAATCAAGCCTCGCCCATAAAAATCACCATGTCTTCCGCCTCCTTTTCCCTCTTCAGCGACATGTCTAAAACTATCGCTCTCTATAATAACTTGAGCCAAAAAATGATCTTGATTGGAAGGAGTAATAATTCCATAGAGAGCCATGTTAACCAATAGATATCCATAATATTTGTCCAAATCAGATTCAACAATATTTGGCTTGCCAATAGAAATCAGATCGAGATTTAATAGTTTTTGTTTTGGTATATCTAGAGCTAATGATACTGCCTTGTTATATATCTCTCCTACGTTGAATGAGATAAATGGCAACATATTCTCTATAGCTTGCCAAACAGTATTCTTTTTAACCAAAGTTCCAGAAGGAAGACCGAAAACACCAGAGAGATCAGCTACTACCCCTAATGGTCTCGTAATCCGAATATCATTAAATATGAAATTATCACCATACACTGGACGAGTGAATTCAGAGTCCACTAAAAAATCGACAATTCCATCTGAGATGGAGTTAAAAGTTCCATTCTGAGATGAGTCACCAATAATAAATGGAGTTACAGTTCCGTCTAAAACTTTTCTACTATGAGAAATGACTACTTTGGCGCTTCTTGCACCAGTGTCATTAGATGACGGATCAACATCCTTAGAATCAGTAAAAATACTGTAATCTGTGCCATTGACTGAAGTTGAACCTGTAATCTGAATAAACTTGTCAGCAGTCAATTTAATTTGTCCACCATCTGCGCCAACACTATCAGCACGCAATGACTCAGCAGTTATATTTTTACCATCAAGAGTAATATTTCCACCCTTACCAGAGCCAGCAGAGGCATTAGAAGCGATCTCCTTAGTTGTAATGTCCCCACCAGCCTTGATAGTTACAGCACCCGCATTACCATTAACTGAAGTAGTGATAATATTGCCAGACTCAACAGTCCCTTCTATCGATCCAAGTTTAGCTTTCAGCGTCACCTTACCCCCATTCCAAACACCATCCCCACTCCAAGACTGAGTGAAAATATTACCCACCTTAATCCCCTGCTGCTGCGATGTAAGCTCTGCCCTACCACCATTACCGCTGTTTGCATAGGCATCAACCTCACCCATCGCAATATCTTGATAAGCATTCAGAATTACAGATCCAGCATTGCCATCATTAGCAGTAGTTGAAATCTGCCTACCATTAGTATCAATGCGACCAGTCTGACTCGTCAGTTCGACCTTACCACCATTCCCACTACTTACAGAATATGCTGCAATATCTCCCATCACAATATCTTGATAGGCATTCAGAATTACAGATCCAGCATTACCAGTATTAGCAGTAGTTGATATCTGCTTATCATTAATATCAATGCGACCAGTCTTACTTGTCAGTTCGACCTTGCCACCATTACCACCACCGCCTGAATATGCGGAGACTCCACCACCCACCACAATATCCAGATCGGCATTTAGAATAACCTTGCCAGCATTACCATTACTAGCACTAGTTGCAATCTGCTTACCACTAGTATCAATGCGACCAGTCTGACTCGTCAGTTCGACCTTACCACCATTCCCACTACTTACAGAATATGCTGCAATATCTCCCACCACAATATCTTGATAAGCCTTCAGAATTACAGAGCCAGCATTACCAGTATTAGTAGCTGAGATCTGATAACCATTAGTATCAATGCGACCAGTCTGACTCGTCAGTTCAACCTTAGCGCCATTACCGATTTGAGAAGAATCAGCATGGATATCATTCGAGATAATGTCGCCATAGGCACTCATCGTTATCGCTCCTCCCTTACCTCCGAGACCATACGAACTGACATAGGCATTAATGTTGATGCCGCCACTTGTACTAACAACATCAATCTTTCCACCTGTGTTTTCAATGGAGAAAGAACGGAGAGTGGAAGCTACAATGTCGCCAATTGCCGATATATTAATATTGCCACCACGGATTGTTCCCGCAGCAGTAAGAAAACCAGCATTAATCGTCGTACCCGCCTTAAGAGTGATATTCCCACCGATATTTCCACTACTGCCGCCAGACTCAGTGAAAATCGTAGAAGAACCAACATTAAGATCGATCTCCCTTTGGCTCTCTAACCAAACATAGCCAGCTTTTCCCGTTCCATTACTACTAGAAATAGAACCATAACCCACTATCGCCCCAGCCATGATTTTGACATTGTGCTGTGGCGCAGATATATTTCCAAAAAGATTGACCGTTCCTCCAGCACTTAAGGTGAGCGTTCCCCCAGAAGGTACAAAGGAAGTATTGGCAAAGAGATAGATGTCATTGTCCGCAACTAGAGTTACGTTACCTTTTAGCTTGTTATAATAGGCAACATTCTCCGTATTAATGATGATATCTTCTGGATCGAGCAATACACTGCCAATCTTACCCTTAGCTGCGTCAACATCGATATTACCGACAAAGCTTAAACTCTTTTTCCCCGAAACTTCAACAAAACCACCATCTCCTCCTTTTCTTCCTCCATTTGCCTGAACATCACCCTGAAAGTCCGTATCCCGATCTGACCAAATGATTACTTTACCGCCATTACCAAGATCGTTGGCGTTCGCCAATAGCTGTGTATTCGCATCCACT
The DNA here is from genome assembly GCF_006861605.1 of Pseudanabaena sp. UWO310. Lineage (NCBI taxonomy): Bacteria > Bacillati > Cyanobacteriota > Cyanophyceae > Pseudanabaenales > Pseudanabaenaceae > Pseudanabaena > Pseudanabaena sp. UWO310. The sequence continues at coordinate 88,257 of NZ_SELU01000008.1, forward strand.
GATGTCGATTCCGCATTCGCGAGGTTTGAGTTGCTATGCCCCCCTTGATAGTCTCCACCGATCAGAATCGTACCGCCTCCCAAATCGCCCGATGCATCCAGTTTCGCTCCGATCAAATCAACTGTTTTTCCTCGAAACTCAATCTGACCGCCGCTATTGCAGATCGCTTCATAGTCGCCTTTTGCTTCGAGGCGACCCGTTCTTTCCCCATTTAATAAAATACTGCCACCATTGCTAGCGATCATTTTTGATGTGGCTTCATCGCTATAACTATGGCTGAACTCTGCGGTGATATTATGGGCAACAACCTTACCTTGATTGACGATATCTTTCGCTTTGAAGAATACCGATTCGCTATGTACTTCTCCTTGAATCCCGAGGGAGTCGTCAGCAATTACTTGAAAATTCTGCTGGTGGGCTTGGCTACCTAAAATGAGAGTGTCATTCCCCAGTCCACCATCAAAGTTAATCCCGACTACATTGTCACCAATTGCTCCATCTAAGCTCTGCCAAAATGATGAAGAACTGCGATCGCTTGAAAAAAGATGACCGTCAATATCCAATTGGTAATAGCCATTACTGGTGAGAGTCTGCTTGACAACGTTATTACTAGCATCTCCAGCAATATTTAACCAACCCGTTAGAGCGTCAAAGGCAACACTTGGCATCTGCTGATTGCCTGTTGGCTGTATTCCCAATCCATAGGTGTCTGAAGTAGATATATTTACAGGTAATGGATCTACGATCCATTGCTGAGTATTTGTCCCCAATACATCGTTATTACCCCCCATTATCTCTTATCTCCTTAAGATTTAAGTCTTTTTTTATTAAATTAAATCGTATTTCTTTAAGTCAAATTTTGTCAAGCTAAATATTGCGATCATGTAGGGAATCAGGTGAAGCTTGATTTTACCCAAAAAAATGCATTTACTAAATATAAGGGACTCAGTTGCCATTTTTAACTGACTTCACCTACTTACCCATATGAGCGGATGTTTATTGATTGAGTCTCTGCCACAAACCTAATACCCAAAAACGATAATCTAAATTTAGAAAGCTCTTTAAGATTCCTACTTTAACCTAAGTTGCGACCCGCTCTGAAAACCTCTATCACAGCGATCGCGATCATTCTGGATATTGCCGCGATCGCTTGTCAAACTGATACTGCCACCTTTGCCAGAGCAATCAGAGACATTTGAAGCGATCGCATTACGCATTACTATTCGTGATTCTTAGAGAACCTTTCAAATAATCTCTAAGAATCAAATATCAAATATCTACTAATAAATTCTACGGATAAATAACTTTAGATTCCCTTGATTTTATTTGATTTACTGGATCATCAGGATCTTTGTGGTAGTAAACAGTGTATTTTGCAAGTTTAAACTCATCATTCTCAAACTTATATTCAGCTTTATAACCCTCTAGATTATGAACTGCATTAACTTTTAAAGTTAAGTTTTCTAGATCGAAATCTGATAATCCATTAACTAACTTTCGATAAAACCAAATAGGTTGACCATTTAAATCCACCATTGAGTACGCATCAGATCTCATTAAAAAAGAGAGTGGCTTAATTTCAATAGTGTCATTTTTTATTGAATAGAGCATGTACTCAAAATAATCAGTGTATGCTCCGTTACCACAATAAACCTGTAAAATGTATGTTTGACTATTGACTTGATAAACTTTAGAAGATTTCCCAATTACATCGCGTCTTAATCCAGTTTCTTCACAAACATGTAGATTCTTTCTATGCTTGTAAATATATGCTAATTTTTCATCATTAAAATCTGGCTCAACTTCTTCTTTTTTAATATTTTCTGTCTTTAGAGGAGCAGATTTTGGATTGAAAATTTCTACTATTTTTGATTTAACTGTTGAATAGTCTGGCACTTCTTCTTTTTTTGTATATTCACAAGATGTGATAATCGTGAGAACTAGAATGGCAAAGATATACTGTTTTTTTAGCATTTAGATATTAAGGTGTATCTTATAAATTAAATCAATCGATTGCCTGCACTTTATTGTCTTATACATAAAAATTATAGATCCTTGAGGGCTTCAAGGTATATCCAAGCATTTTTGGCAATTACATCAGCTTTATCTAAAAGTCCATTTACAAGCTTTCTAGCTTGGGTAAATTTTGCTATCGCTACATCCTTATAATTAGGATTGGGAGCAATATTGTCCTAAAAACCAGCGAAATCAGTAGATGAAGGGGGCGCTTCCACAAACCCAAGAATCTACAAATGATTTAGGACTGCCATATAGCAATATATGGCAACGTAAGATTTGATGAGGACATAAAACCCCAAAGATAAGTGGCGGCGCGAAATACCGCCACTTATCTTTGAGATTTTGATTTTTTCTAACGATCTCTTACGTTGCGATAAAAACTCAAAAGCTGTGGCGTACACGCAGCAGCTTTTGACTCTGATTTTTAATTACGCCCAGTTACTTAAGACAACCAATGAGGTCTAACAATTTAGAAGTGACCCAAAGCCTCCTCCCAAAATCTCCTCCCAAAGTCTCCTCCCTAAATCTATTTATGTCTAGGCAAGTAATACCAATTCCCAAAATGGCAACGCCATTTTGGGAATCTCAAAACCTTACTGGGTTTGGTGTTTAATTCACAAAAGTGTTGTCATACTTTCGTGAATTGGTAATAAGTGGGCTTAATTAAATATAAAACCCTAAAGCCTGCGGCGCACGCTGCGCGTGCGCCGCAGGCTTTAGCTCTGGATTTTAATTATGCTGAGGTACTTAGTACTAAAAGCTGATAGCCACAAGGCGATACATAGGGTTAGCATATACCCAAATATAGTTTGATTAATTGGGTAATTACTCTGATACCTTGTATTGATATTTTAATCGTCTTTTACTTACCTTGCTCCTTCGATGTGACTGCTAAAATTAGATATGTTTAGATTTAAGGTTATGGTAATTATTGCTATTTGCAATGTATAACAGCCTCTAGATTAAAGGAAACTATAAGGAACATGAGAAGTCCCTGAGGTTAGCAAGATTGGTAAGTTCGCGTGATATTTATGCTTAGTATTGAGATTAATAATGTAAAAGTGGAAATTTACCATAATTTCTAAATTTCAGACTTGCCCCAATGGTTCAAAATTCTCTGACAATGAGTTAGCTAATGTCCATTTCTGACAGCGAGTTCTCTATTCACTTTTGGGGTGTGCGTGGTAGCATTGCCACCCCAGGCTCAACCACAGTCCGCTATGGGGGAAATACTCCTTGTGTAGAAATGCGTTGTCAAGGTGAGCGTATTATTTTTGATGGGGGGACAGGAATTAGAGTACTAGGTCAGCATCTACTCAAGCAGATGCCCGTCGAAGCAAGTATTTTCTTTACCCACAGCCATTGGGATCACGTTCAGGGATTTCCATTTTTTACACCAGCTTTTATTAAGGGAAATCTCTTTAAGATTTACGGTAAGATTGCGCCGACTGGTCAAACGATGCAAGAGCGCCTAGAAGAACAGATGCATCATCCTAATTTCCCAGTACCACTGAGGGTGATGGCATCATGTTTAAAGTTTTTTGACGTGGAAGTTCCCAGTCTGATCGAGCTCGGTCATGGCGTGACCGTGGAGACAGGGCTACTCAATCATCCAGGAGAAGCCACAGGATATCGAGTTACCTGTGGCGATCGCGTAGCGGTTTACGCGACGGATACCGAACATTTTAGCGATCGCCTAGATGAAAATCTCCTTTATCTAGCCCGTGATGCCGACGTACTCATCATGGATGCGACCTATTCCGATGAAGAATATTGGTCGAGTGTAAATCCCAAAATCGGTTGGGGACATTCCACATGGCAAGAAGCGATCAAGGTCGCTGAAGCAGCAAACGTCAAGACCCTAGTCATTTTTCATCACGATCCTCTCCATAGTGACGATCAGTTAGATGAGTTTGGACGGTTGGCGCAGGAGCGGTTTGCGGGGGCTGTGATGGCAAGAGAAGGGATGCATATTTCTATTCCCATTCGTGCGGATGCCAAACCGCTCGTCCATGTTTGAGCTTTATAATTAAAGTAGTTCAGCAATCAAACCCAATAGAGAGTTGCGGCGCTTCGCGCCGCAACTCTCTATTGGGTTTGATGTCTTGACTTATAGCTGTCGCCAAGTGTATTAGGACATAAACCCCAAGAATTGACTGGCGGCGCTTCGCGCCGCCAGTCAATTCTTGGGGTTTGGTATCAAACCCTTACTGGGTTTGGTTTTCAATTCCCAAAAGTGTAGCCACACTTTTGGGAATTGGTATGATGTCTTGATTTAAGTGAATATAGCTATAATTCAGGAAAGTGTGACAACACTTTCCTGAATTGGTATTCAGTTTACTTACGCTTAGCTGAAGATTAAGCTGAATATTAGCCCAATACATTAGCCCAAGCCAATGCTATCTCCCCAGACAATCACCAACGACTGCAAATCTAAGAGTTGGAAAATCAAACTCCTATACGATGGGGCATGTCCTTTATGCTTGCGCGAAGTCAATTTTTTAAAGAGTAAAGATGGCGATCGCGGCTTGGTGAAATTCGTTGATATAGCTGCCGATGACTATCAGCCCGCCGACAATGCAGGGATTGATTTTAAGACAGCGATGGGGCGAATTCATGCCGTCTTACCCGATGACACGATCCTCCAAAATGTAGAAGTATTTCGGCAAATTTACGACCTTCTCGGCATTGGTTGGATCTATGCGATTACTAGATTACCCCTCGTCGGACGGTTGGCTGACGCGATATATGGAGTTTGGGCAGATTATCGACTCTTACTGACGGGTCGAGCCGATCTCCAAACCTTGATCGCCGAACGGGAGCAAAGGCTAGCCGCTTGCCAAGATAATTGTGTAATTAATTCGCCGATCGCCGATCGCCAAACATCATGATCGTAACTTGGCTCGCGATCGCTATTTTGTCCTTTGCAGAAGGCTTTGCCCTGAACAAGCTTTTTCCTGCGGACTACCAATGGTTTATGCAATTACGCCGTCCGCGATGGCTCACCTTTGAAGGCGCGATTCCCTTTATTTGGATTGCGATCTTCATTTGTGGCATCACTTCGGCAGCTATCCTTTGGGAAACCCAGCCAGCCACCCTTAATACATGGCTATTGATGGCTGGCTATGCGATCGTCGAGATCGCGATTCTGTCCTATACGCCAATCCTCACCCGTTTGCGCAATGTTCGGGCAGGAGCGATCGCAGGGGCGATCGGTTTTATATTAGGGGCGATTTTAACCATTCAAGTTTGGCAAATTTCTAGCACCGCAGGATGGCTACTCATCCCCTATTTGCTTTGGAGTCCCATCGGTACTTACGTAACATGGGTAATGGCAAGACTCAATCCTCCCCCACCTTAAAAAGCGGTAGCAAACTCTGGGCATTCTCCCAAGATGAGTGGCGGCACAAAGTGCCGCCACTCATCTTGGTTTTTATTTGGGTTTTATTTCTAAAGCAAAACTTGCATTGCTATACAATTACGAGCAATCATCCAAATCATTATTTGGGATCGTAAAAATACAAACAGGAAAAAATCCAAGTATGACAGTTAAACATTTAAAAATACTCCATGAGAGTAATCCAGCCATTATTCAAAACATTGGTAAAGATGGTGATGATGTATGCCAAGGATTAACACAAACCCCCAAAAGTTTGCCCCCAAAGTATTTTTATGACGATCGCGGTTCGGAATTATTCGAGCAGATTTGTGATTTACCCGAATATTATCCCACGCGCACTGAAGCATGGATTTTAAACCAATATGCCGATGAAATTGCCGCAATTACTGGCTCCTGTGAATTAGTAGAATTAGGTAGTGGTAGCTCTACAAAAACCCATTATTTATTAAATGCCTATCAAAAAGCAGCTAACTTATTAACTCCGTCTATTCCTGATGCCTTTAGTTATATTCCGATCGATGTCAGTGGTGGCATCCTCAAAACGACCGTCTCACATTTGCAACAAAAGTATCCCGATCTCTCCCTCGAAGGACTACTTGGTACCTACGAAGAAGCCCTACTTTATCTTGGTAAAAATCATGGGCGATCGCGCATGATTTTCTTTTTAGGTAGCTCCATCGGCAATTTTTCCGCCCTAGAGTCTAATGCGTTCCTCAGTAAAGTTTCTCATTCCTTAACTCAAGGGGATTATTTTTTATTGGGGATTGATTTACAGAAGCCCAAAGATATCTTAGAAGCTGCCTATAACGACAGTCAAGGCGTTACGGCAGCTTTTAATTTAAATATGCTTTCCCATTTAAATTGGCGTTTCCAAGGTAATTTCAACCTCGATCTATTTACCCATCAAGCTATTTATAACGAATTAGATCGCCAAATCGAAATGTATCTTTATGCCAGAGAAACCCATCAAGTATCCCTAGATATTCTTGATCTCAAAATCGAATTTCAAGCTGGCGATCGCATTCTCACCGAGATTTCCCGTAAGTTCGATCTAGAGTCGATACAAGCCCAACTGCGATCGCAAGGTTTAACAACCATCAAAATCTGGACAGATTCCCATCAATGGTTTGCTCTAGTTCTCTGTCAGTTGTAAGGAAATTTAAATCTATGCCTAATATTCCCTTTGCTAAGGTTCCGCAATTAGATAAATGCGATCGCCAAGAGATTCTGGATTATTTTCAACGGGCTTGGCAAATTGAAGATGACTTGATGAAAAGTTTAGTTGATTCCGAAACTTTTTATACGAATCCCGATCCACTGCGTAATTTATTGATTTTCTACTTAGGACATTCAGCCGTATTTTATATTAACAAAGCGATCCGTGTTGGACTCCTAGAGCAACGGATACATCCCGATTTTGAAAGGTTATTTGAAATTGGGGTCGATCCTGAAAAGCCCGATGAAATTGAGAGTATTTTTGATGGTCTACGGCAAGCAGAAGTTACTGCTGTTTGGCATTATCGCGAACAGGTATATCAGGCGATCGTCAAGCTAATCAAGGGATTGACGAATATTGCTCTACCCATTAATCAAGAGCATCCGCTTTGGGCGCTCATGATGGCGATCGAGCATCAATATATCCATATCGAAACTTCATCGATGTTGATTCGCCAATTGCCCGTTGCAAAACTACAACGTCCTCCCAACTGGCAATATGCCCCCACCAATGGCTATACCAACACCAATGGAATGGTCGAAATTAAGCATGGGAAGGTGCATTTGGGCAAACCTCAAGATTCTGCTACCTATGGCTGGGATATTGAATATGGCGATCGCCTTGTGGATGTAGCAACTTTTCAAGCCAGTAAATATCTGGTGACTAATGCCGAATTTCTGGATTTTGTAAAGGATGGTGGCTACGCGAATCAAGCCTATTGGGACGAACGATCTTGGGCTTGGCGGCAGCAACACCAAGTGCAACATCCTAAATTTTGGATTCCTAGCAATGACACCTATAGATATCGGGCGATGTTCGATGAAATCCCCATGCCCTTTGATTTTCCCGTAGAAGTCAATCACTATGAAGCGATCGCCTATTGTCGCTGGAAAGGTGATCGCATACGCCTGATGAGCGAAGCGGAATGGCATCTAGCAACCTACGGCGAAGCGGGCTCGCCTTCTTCACCATCGACAGAGAATTCTGGCTTCAATCTCAATTTAAAATTTGCTTCACCTAACCCCGTCGGGTATCTAGAGCAAGCCCAAAGTCCATCAGGACTATACGACCTGCGCGGTAATGTTTGGGAATGGTTGGGCGATAATTTAACACCGCTTACAGGATATAAACCCCATTATCTCTATGAGAACTATTCCGCACCATATTTTGACACAAAGCATAATATGATGGCGGGTGGCTCATGGATTACCAATGGAACGGAAGCCTGTAAGTATTACCGCAACTGGTTTCGCCCTAACTTCTATCAACATGCAGGATTTAGGATCGCCTATGCTTAGTGATCATATTCTTACAGCAATTGCCGATCAAACGAACCACAAGGGAATTTTGGGTTTGAGTGCCAAGCGCTGTAGCTATAGCGCTTGGCAAAAAGGATTTATAGCTACAGTCACTTGACTTAGGACAAATCAAACCCCAAGAATTGACTTGTGGCGCGAAGCGCCACAAGTCAATTCTTGGGGTTTATGTCCTAGTGCAATTGGCGACAGCTATATATTCAGTAACTTAAACAATACTTCGGACATTTTTAGAAAATAGAGAAAAAAAGCTATTCATCGTATAAGGTGCAGATATTGAACACCAGCACCAAATGAATAGCATCAATTTCATAATACCCAGTCTACTGAGTAAACCCCAACAAAAGTTTTTGATAACGTTGTTTTCGACAATATTGGTGTTGTGTGGGAAAGTAAACTTTACGAACCTGAGTCGATATAGTCAAATATCAGAACGGAGCTATCGTCGGCAATTCCAGAAATCCTTTAACTTTATCAAAGGTAACGCCGACCTAATAGAACAAGCAATACCAGCCACCGCACGTCAGATCATCG